>VFKU01000267.1 GCA_009885415.1 Rhodothermota bacterium | reverse complement strand
CGAGCTCTGGCAAGTCTTGTGTGACCGGTGGTTCTCGCGATTCATTTCGCCAGATGCGACCGTGCTGGATCTGGGTGCCGGGGCCTGCGAATTCATCAATAACATCGCCGCTGGCCGCAAGATCGCGATTGACCACAATCCCGACATGACCAAGTTCGCCGCGGCCGGGGTGGAAACCATCATTGATTCGTTCGAAGACGGGCTAAAACGGGTGAAAGCGGATTCGGTCGACGCCGTCCTGGCCAGCAATGTTTTTGAGCATCTGTCCCATCGTGACGAACTCTTTCAGTGCCTCGAAGGTTGCCGGCGCGTCCTCAAACCGGGCGGGAAAATGATCGTTATGCAGCCCAATTACCAGGTGGTCAAGGAACGTTTCTACGATTTCGCCGACCACTCCTTGCCGCTGACCGACAAGGGCATGGCGGAGGCGCTCGAGTCGATGGGATTTCGTATCGTTTACCGCAAGGCGCGATTCATTCCCTACACCACGAAGAGCCGCTATCCGCGACGGCCATTTCTCGTTCGCTTATACCTCAAGGTCCCGCTGGCCCACTGGCTGATGGGCGGACAGATGTTCTTCGTCGCGACGAAGCCGAAATCTTCCGATTCAATATCTGCAGCGCCTTGAATCCCTAAAAGTCCTGACGGAATAGACTTGGCCGCAATTCTGCGTAAGGGCTTGCGGCCAAGCGATTACTAAGTCACACTAACGCCTACAGGCGGGTCGAACGATGGAACACGAAATAAGGGAAAAAACCGAGGTCACTGTGACCCTTAGCGATGCCGTCGCCAAGAACCCGTTGGCGAGCGCAGCGCTACTCATGGGGGCCTTTGCCGTCCTCATTCGGCTCAGCTTGCACAATCTCGCGTTTTGGGGGGACTGCTGGTTCGTGCTGTATGGCCCGTACTTTGACGAGCCCTGGGAGGCCGTGAAGTCGCATGCCCTCCGGTTTGGGCGGCCAGGCGAAGTCTTGTATTACATTCCAATGTTGAAGCTGGCCGGTTTCGAGGCTCGCCTATGGCTGCTGGTGAGCTTCTTCTGGCTCGGGGCGGCCAGTTTGCTCTGCGGCTCCTGCCTGCGTCGATCGTTTCCCGATCTCAAAATTCTTCATGTTGGCGTACCGCTCCTTGTGTTCTTCAGCGCGGGACTTGGCCCGCTCGTGTATCGCATGGACCTGGATCAGGGCCGGCTCTGCTTATTGTTCTTCTGGATTAGCACTGCGTGTTACCAGGGTTTTCTCCTCCGCCGCGACAGGGGGTTCTTGCGGAATGTCTGGTGGTTGGTCTTGGCCGGGCTCGCGTATCTCTATTCTTTATTGAGTTACGAAGCCTCGCTCTTGCTTTTCCCGGCCATTGGAATTCTGTTGCTGCCGCTTTGCCTGCGATTGGATAAAGGCCTGCGGATCAGATCGGTACTCGAGACCGTAGCGATGATGGTTCTCGTTCCCGCCATCTACATGGGAATGCGCTATACCCTCTTCGGAGGCGGCAAAGACAAACCACTGCGAAATATTCCGCGCTTGGACGGCTTCCCCGAAGCGACCCGGAACGCGTTCCAGTACCTCGCCGCGCCGCTTCAGCACATCCAGTGGGACCTCCCTACGGTATTCGTGTTGCTTGCGTCGCTCGGCGGGGCCGGTTGCCTGTTGCTCGGCGTTGCGCGGCTGCCGGAGGCGCCAACGGCCGCAAGCCAGATACGCCGCCAGGCGGGGATGGCCATCGCCTGCGGCGTGGTGATTTTCCTCGCGGGGATCAGTCCATATTTGTTGGGGACCTACCTCTACGACCGGACGGAGTTCGTCGGCCACAGCCGGATTTTCGCCAGCGCCTGGTACGGATTCGCCATTGCTCTAGTGGGTATTCTGTCCATCATTCGGGCCGGATGGTTTCGGTGGATATCGGCTGTCTTGCTCACCGCGGTGGCTGGCGGCGGGGCGACGCTCATCTACGATCTCCATCGCGATTGGGAGACTTCGGCCGACATCAGTGCCCATATGTGGCGTGACTTTTTCAAACAGGTACCGGACGTTGATAAACAGACTGTCTTTATTTTCAAGGACCTTTATTGCGGTATTCCTGTGACTTCGAGCAAGGGCTACCGCGCGGCCGTCAATATGGGCTTCAACGGCATCCGGGACTTCATTCGCATCGCCTACGACGATGAAACTCTCGGAGCGACCTTTCTCTTCACGGATGCCCGCACAAAAAACGCAAAGTATCGATTCACCGCCACGGGCGCGGATCCCGTGCTGACTGGATTGGGATTGCCTTGGAGCAAAACTGCGTATCCGGGCGGAAGATATATCCTGGTCGAACGCAAGGGCTACACGCTCAAGGTTGTCGATAGATGGACACCCGAAAACGCCGGCGCGGGCCTCGAGTGGAAAGATGGGGCGACGCAGATCGAAACGAACCGCAAGCGAATCAAGCCCTTGCCCGACGAAGACAGGCGAACTCCCGAGGAACGCGTCAACGACTTGGGTTACGTTTTGCCGCCGTCGGTCAAAGCGATTCGTGACGTCCACCTGCAATAGTTCGGAGACCATTAGTGCCTATGCGTTCTATGTCCGTCATCGCGATCGCGGCTTGCCTGATCGCGTATGGGATGAGTGTTGGAAGTGTTGCTCAGGAACCCGTGCCGCTGGCGACTTCCGCGGCCGAAGCCCGTGCCGCCGATGTCAAAGCCGAACGCGCGCGAATACTCGAGGAAGCTGCCCGCCGAGGCGGCTTCGACGCCTGGAAGCTCTCGCTGGAACCGTACCGGACCGAGCTGCGGGTGGTGCTGAAAGACATGAACTCGCGCCCGGAAACCCGTATTCGAGATTTCAACGGACACCTGATGCACGCCTTCGATATTTCGTACGTGTTGGCGGATTCGTTTCTGAAAAACGGCCGGGCGGGGAGTACCGATGCGCCCGTTAAGCAATTTTCACTTGTCGTCGATTTTTACGAGCAGTTGAAGCGCCGGGGTATCGACCTCATCTTCATTCCCGTCCCGGTCACGACAGAGATGATCCCGGACGTGTTAGCGTCCCACGCCCCCGAGCCGGGAAAGTCGAACGCGCCGCAGCGCTCGGAATACTTGCTTGCTTTGCTCGACGCAGGTGTCGAGGTGATCGATTTGTATCCCGGCCTTTATCGCGAACAGGAGCGCAACGGAGACACTTTGTGCTTGCTGGACGATACGCACTGGAACCAGCTCGGCATCAAAGAAAGCGCACGGCAGATCGCCGAACGACTCTCCCGATACGACTTCGTGAGTCGAGCATCCGGGACCGAGAAGCGATACCATACACAGATTATCCAAGCGGAACGGCGCGGGGACCTGGCGCGCGGCCTTCCGGAAGCCGAGCTGGCCAAGTATCCGCCCAGACTTTATACTTTGGAACAAGTGACCGACGAGCAAGGCGTGCCCTATGAAGACGACGAGGAATCGCCCATCCTCATCGCGGGAGACAGCTTCACCTACTTGTTCGCGGACAATCATGCGGGGATCTCGGCGCACATCGCCAAGGAGATCGGGATGCCTGTGGCGCGCATGAGCAGTCCACGCGGCGGTCCGAGCGTGCCCCGCACACTCGCGCGCCAGGGAAAGGACTATATCGACAAGCGGCGGGTGGTGGTCTGGATCATGGCCTCTCGATACCTCTTGAATTCTCGAGCGGACGATTGGCAGACCGCGACGCTACCGTGACCTTTGGAGGTCACTAATATCGAAAACACGAGTACAACACCGCATCGAATTCGCTTGCGAAAGCGCGTCTGCTTCGCCGGAATCTTCGCGCTCGACATGTTGTCCGGAAGCGTGCTCTGCCTCACGTCTCTGG
>VFKU01000819.1 GCA_009885415.1 Rhodothermota bacterium | reverse complement strand
TTTTCTTCGTGGATACGTTTAATCGCCTCGCCGATGAGCGGAGCGAAGGTCACGACTTTTATTTTCGGACAATTGCGGGCGTCTTCGCGCAGCGGGATAGTGTCGCTGACGATGACTTCCTTCAGCACCGAATCGTTGATGCGCTGCACGGCGTTTCCGCTCAGCACCGCGTGCGTCGCGCAGGCGGAGACCTCGATCGCGCCGTGATCGATAATGGCCTGCGCCGCCTTCACCAGCGTGCCCGCCGTATCGATCATGTCGTCGAAGATGAAGGCCCGCTTGCCCGCGACGTCGCCGATAAGGTTCATCACTTCGGCTTCATTTTCTTTCGGGCGACGCTTGTCCACAATCGCGAGAGGCGCATCGAGGCGGTTGGCCGCTTCGCGCGCGCGGCGCACGCTACCCATGTCGGGCGAAACGACGACGAAATCGTCGCCGACGCGATCGCGCATGTGTTGCACCAGCTCGACATTGCCGCTGAGGTGATCGACCGGAATATCGAAGAAGCCCTGAATCTGATCGGCGTGCAGGTCTACGGTCAACACGCGATCGGCGCCGGCCGTGGTGATCATGTTCGACACCAGCTTGGCGGTGATCGGCGCGCGCGGCTTGTCTTTACGATCCTGGCGCGCATAGCCGAAGTAGGGGAGCACCGCCGTCACGCGAGAGGCCGACGCACGCCGGGCGGCGTCGATGAAAATCAGCAACTCCATCAGGTTTTGGTTGATCGGCTGCGCGGTGCTGTTAATGATGAAAACGTCCTTGCCGCGGATGTTCTCGCCGATCTGAATGCGGACTTCACCATCGCTGAATCGGCCGACGACGGCCTTGCCCATCACTTCATAGACGTGTTCGCACGCGCCCCGCGCGAGGTCCTGCGAGGCCGATCCGGCGAAAATCTTCATCTCGTCGCTGTAGGACACGGCCTCTTTCCGCAGCGCGCCGGCGCAATCGGGCGCAGGCACAGTTGTTGTCAGCGTGGCTGGGGCGGAAGGGTTCGAACCTTCGATGCCGGGACCAAAACCCGGTGCCTTACCGCTTGGCGACGCCCCACCGCTAAAGCAGTCAGGCCGTCTGCGCGAACCCTAAACGCCGGCAGGTTCTTGCCGTCGCAGGACCCTCGCGGCCTCTCCGCCCGAACGCCGTAAAAACCACGGGAGTATAGCAATCGCCCGCGGCGTAAATCAATTCATAGAGCCTACTTCGGCCGGGTAGACCCCGCTTTATCCAGGATCAATCAATAGTGCGAGCGAATGCGCTGGAGCAGGCTAATGCAGCGTGCTGCGGTTTCCTTGGCCGCCGCGCCGATTTCTTCGCCCTCGCCGCGGCGCCAGGCGAGCCGGTGGGCGGTGAACTCGGCGGCGAGCGGGATGACTTCGGCGCCGATTTTCCGGGCGAGGCCGCCCTTGCCGAGCTCCATGAGGCGGCACAGCGCGCCGTCGCAGCCGCAAATTGCCGAGCTGGCTTGCATGATGCTGCTGCGCGGCTCGCGGACGTTCTCGTTCGCATAGAGGAGATCGAGGACACGGTTGCGCGCGTTTTCGACGGCTTCGAGGTGCTCCGGCGCCGAGAGCGTCCCGTTGGCCGCGAGACTCGATTCGACCTCGGACAGATTGAGGTCGTAGGCCCGCGCCAGCGTCATGCCGTAGCGAAGTTTTCGCAAGCCAGCGGTCGCCAACTGCTCCGTGATGCGCCGGCGCCATTCTTCGCAGCGCTCCGGCTTGGCGACGAGCAGAATGTGCGCCTGGCCGGGGAACATCTCGATGTGCCCCTTGCGCTCGAGCGTGCGCCATTTTCGGTCCTTGACGAACTCAGAAAGATCGTGAATCTCCATTCCGGCCGCCGCATCGGCCGGGATATCGACCTCGACGGCGCCGATCTCGCGCGTGTTGTTGCTCACGGTGAAGTAGAGGCTGAAGTCGTTTCCGCGCAGGTGGAACTGGCTGATGGGCGGGATGCCCGGCGCAGGGCAGATGGCGGAGTTGGTGAACACGCCGCGCGTGAACCACTCCTCCATGCTGTCCTCGATGCGCGAGGCGAGCAGCAGGGGCGCGAGCGCGCCGACCCACCGCATGCGCTGCATCAACTCACTCCAGAGATCGCTGAAGGTGAGGAAGGGGCCGGTGAGCGAGCGCTGCATCTTGCCGCGCAGCCACACGGGATCGTTGTGATACGAGTACGAGAACCATCCGCGCGCGCCGTTGGCGAAGGCGAGGTTCACCATGAGGCGCATCTCGGGCGAAGTGCTCCATACGGGAGTCTGCGTCGGGTACATGAACGCCGCGGCCGCGAGCCAGAATTGTTGCCCCTGACTGAGCGGGACATGCGTGCGCACAGTCGTGCCAATGTCCCAGGCGGACTTCGATGCGAAGAATCCCACGCCCGACGCGGCGAAGTAGGGCGCGAAGAGCGGATAGGCATTAGGGTAGCGCGAGACAACCGCCGCAGGATGGTCCGGATCGGCTGCTTCGATGCGGCGCTTGGCTTCGAGCGTCTCGCGGAACGCGCTCTCCATCGGCTCGCCGCTGAACTCGCGCGCGAGGATCGCGCGGGAGCCCGCCGTGGGCTTGATGAGATGATCGACGGCGTGCTGCTGTTCCTTCTCGGTACCGCCGAGAGGAAATTCGTGGCGCGGGATTAGGCGCACCCCGCTTTCCTCGCAGAGACGCAGGAGGCGATCGCGTTGTGCGGGCTTCATCCCGTCGAAATTCGCAAGCGTGATCGCGTTGTGGCCGTGCGTGACGATGTCCTCGATCGCGAGGTCCCAGTATTCGTCGGGCGTAATATTGAGCATGTCAGCGAGACGGTTCACGGACTCGGCGTCCATGTACACGCCGAGCGGCATGAATTCGTCGAGCACAGGAAAACGGCGCGGCGGACGCTGGCTTTCGACGGCGGCCAGGCTGTCGCGGGTCGCCTCAATCTCGGCGGGACTCATGACGCGGAAGCGCACGGACTTTATTTCGAGCGACTCGACGCTGCGCGTGGCGGAATACAGACGAAGCACGACGTTGTCCACGCGCGCGGGAAACCCAAAATGGCGCACGTTGCGCGCGACTGTCTTCCAGGTTTTCGTTTTCGGCAACGCGCCGAAGTGCGAGCCGCCGGGATAGGTCCACATCAAGACCGGGTGCGCGTTTTGGCTCGTGCAACGATAGGTCACTTCGATGATGGGATAGCGCGCGACGTCGATCGGCAGACGATCGTCTTTGAGGCCGAGCGTCGTCAGCGGAACCCAGTAGCGCGGGTCGTTCGGCGAGAGACTGTCGATGTTGACAATGTTCGTGAAGTCGCCCTCGATGCGGACGCCGTCGCTCGTCGCGCTCTTCCGCGCCTGAGCTTTGCGCCACTCGATGGAACTCGATAGGTCCTCCGTGCGCCACTTCACGAGGTCGGCGGGGCCGAAGGAAATCGCGTCGAGCGGTTTGAGAATCTTGGCGTCGGGCGCGGGCAGCAGCGTGCGAAGGTGGCCGGAGTACTCGTAGGACATGATGCCGCTAATTATGCCGTGCCCGCGCCGGAAGTCCAAACCCGCACATGAATTCGTCCGGCGGAATCCGTATCGTAAGCGTTTTCCAACCGGCCCACCGGGGAGGAGTCGCGTCCTTATGCGCAAAGAGTCGCTCGTTTTCCTACGCAAATTGCTCGGCACGCCCAGCCCTTCGGGCTTCGAGTCGCAGATCCAGCGCGTGTGCAAGAGCTACGCCGAACCCTTCGTGGACGAAATCCACAAGGACGTGCACGGCAACCAGTACCACGTGCGCAACCCCAAGGGCGAGCTGCGCGTCATGCTCGCCGGGCACGTCGATGAGATCGCGCTCATGGTGCATTTCATCGACAAGGACGGCTACCTGAGCTTCGTGGCGATCGGCGGCATCGACGCCTCCGTGCTGGACGGCCAGCGGGTCATCGTGCACGGCGAGGAGGGCGACGTGGCGGGGGTCATCGGCCGGCGCGCGATCCATCTCACCGCCGAAAAAGATCGCGGCATCGCGCAGCCGATGCACAAACTCTGGATCGACATCGGCGCGACCTCGAAGAAGGACGCCGAGAAGGTCGTCGCCATCGGCGATCCGGCGACCATCGACGCCGGCTTCCTCGAACTGCGCAACGGGCGCATCGCCGCGCGCGCGCTGGATGACCGCATCGGCGCCTTCGTCGTGCTCGAAGCGATGCGGCTCATCGCCGGCAAAAAAATTCATTGCGCGGTGCACGCCGTGACGACCGTGCAAGAGGAAATCGGCCTGCGCGGCGCGACCACCAGCGCCTACGTTTGTGAGCCGCATGTGGGCATCGCGGTCGACGTCGGCCACGCGACGGACTACCCCGACTGCGACGACAAGCAGTTCGGCCACTTCGAACTCGACCTCGGCCCCATCCTCCACCGCGGGCCAAACATGAACCCCGTCGTCGCCAAGCAACTCGTGCAGATCGCCAAGCAAAAGAAAATCGGCTACCAGATGATGGGCTCCCCGCGCGGCACCGGCACCGACGCCAACGCCATGCAACTCAGCCGCGGCGGCGTCGCCACTGGCCTGGTCGCCATCCCCAACCGCTACATGCACTCTCCCGTAGAAATGGTTTCGCTGGAGGACGCGGAGAACGCCGCGCGACTAATCGCCGAGTGGATACTCACGCTGAGACCAGGGATGAAGTTCGTTCCGTAGCGGTCAAGCTCTGTACGGAACACCGATCTTAGGTCGCCGTCTGGCATTCTCTTTGCGCTCACATCGCCGAAGAATCCAACACACCGTCATTGCGAGATACCGTGATGACGACGGAAGGGAAACTGCCCCCTTGACACCTCCGCCTCCGCCGTGGTCTTGTAGCGGTCTGGGCGTGGGCTGAAACGCGGGAGGAGATCGAGCGTATGCAAAATTTCTGGGCAGAACTGATCGGCACGATGATTCTGGTTATCCTGGGCGACGGTGTCGTCGCGAACGTGGTGCTGAACAAGACGAAAGGCAACAACGCGGGCTGGATCGTGATCACCGCGGGCTGGGCCTTTGCGGTGACGCTCGGCGTCTATGCGGTCGGCCGGATCAGCGGCGCGCACCTGAACCCTGCGGTCACGCTCGCGATGGCGGCGATAGGCAACTTGCCATGGGACGACGTTCCTGCATACATCGCCGCACAAATGATCGGCGCGATCATCGGCGCGGTGGTCGTCTACCTCGCCTATCTCCCGCACTGGAAGGAGACCGCCGACCCCGGCGCGAAGCTCGCGGTGTTCTGCACCGGCCCGGCCATCCGTTCGCCGATGGCCAACCTCATCACCGAGTTCGTCGGGACCTGGGTGCTGGTCTTCGCCACATCAGCCATCGGCGCGAACTTCGCCGCGAAAAATCACGGCGCGTTCAGCAATATCGATCTGGCCGGCGCTTTCAGCACGGGCATCAACCCGCTGCTCGTCGGCGTGACCGTGTTCTCGATCGGTCTCTCGCTCGGCGGCCCGACCGGTTACGCGATCAATCCCGCGCGCGACCTCGGACCGCGCATCGCGCATGCCCTCCTTCCAATTCCCGGCAAGGGCGGCTCGGACTGGGAGTATGCGTGGATTCCCGTCGTCGGCCCGATCCTCGGTGGCGTCTGCGGCGCGTTTTGTTTCCAGTGGGCGAACGGGATGTGGCAGTAAATTAAAAGCACCACGGTATACCGCGGTAGGGTGCGCTTCAGCGCACCACGCCTGCGATCGCGGAGTTGGTGGGCTGAAGCCCACCCTACGTTTAGTGGCTTGGTGGGCTGAAGCCCACCCTACGTTTGGGAGTTTTTGAATCATGTCCAAAGCCAAGTACGTCCTCGCGCTCGACCAAGGCACCACGTCCAGCCGCTCGATTCTCTTCCGGCACAACGGCACCATCGCTGCCGTCGCGCAGCAGGAGTTCCCGCAGATTTTCCCCTCGCCGGGCCACGTCGAGCACGACGCGATGGCGATCTGGAAGACGCAACTCGCCACCGCGCGCGCGGCGATCAAGAAGGCCAAGGCGAAACCCTCGGATATCTCCGCGATCGGCATCACGAACCAGCGCGAGACGACTGTCCTCTGGGACAAGAAAACCGGCAAGCCCCTCCAAAACGCGATCGTCTGGCAGAGCCGGATCACGGCGCCGATCTGCGAGCGCCTCAAGGCGCAGGGCCTCGAAGAAACCTTCCGCAAGAAGACTGGCCTCGTGGTCGACGCGTATTTCTCCGGCACCAAGATGAAATACATCCTCGACAAGCACAAAGGCTCGCGCGAGCGCGCGAAAAACGGCGAGGTCCTCGCCGGCACGATCGACACCTGGCTGCTGTGGAACCTTACCGGCGGTAAGGTGCACGCGACCGACCCCAGCAACGCCAGCCGCACGCTCATCTACAACATCCACGAGATGAAGTGGGACGAGCAATTGATGGGCGTCCTCGACATTCCGGCGGCGATGCTTCCGCAGGTGAAAGACTCCTCCGGCATTTTCGGCTACACGGATCCGAAACTCTTCGGCGCGGCGATTCCGATCGCGGGCATCGCGGGCGACCAGCAGGCCGCGACTTTCGGCCAGGCGTGCTTCGAGCCCGGCATGGTGA
>VFKU01000569.1 GCA_009885415.1 Rhodothermota bacterium | reverse complement strand
GTAGCCCGCGTACTGGCGCAATGCGCGCAGGCCCCCGCCGTTTTTTGTTTGACGCTGAACTCCGCTCACGCTGCGCGCTCCGCCCGCAGTCTATCGGGCCGTGGGCCGGGAAAGAAACGTTTCCGCCGCTTTCGGAAAGGCCCGGCGCAGGGCGTCCTCGTTTTCGCGCACGAAGACGCCGGTGAAATGGACGTAATAATACGCCGCGCTGCCGAAGATCCATGCCGCCGCGAGCCACAGGCGCCATCCGCCGCGCGCGGCCGGCGGTTCAGATTCCACTCCGGTTCTCCTCGATGCGTTGGACGCGGTGGGCGAGGAGGGCGACGTCCTGCGCGAGGCGGCGATTGCGTTCGGCGAGTTTGGAAATGATCACGGTGAATCCGAGAACGATGCCCAGCACATACAGGAAAGACACGACGAACAGGGTCGTGATCAGTTGGAAATGCACGACATCGGCGAAGCGTACGATCAGGCCCGGAAAGATGCCGATGATCAGGCCCACCGCAGAGGTGCCGAGCCACAAGAGCGCGTAGCGCTCCTTGAGGTATTCGCGGCGCACGAGCTCGATCACCAGCGCGAACAAGGCCACGCTCAGGACGGTAAGCGCGATTCGGTGCGGGGCCTGGATGGCGAATTGAGCGGCGTCTTGCATGGCTCAGTCGGTCCCTTTCAGCAGCGAGGCCATCTCCGTCGGGCTCACGCTCTCTTCGCCCCGGGGCGGCACGAAGGTGATCCGCTTGAAGAGGCCGATGAAGATCGCGAGGCTGACTTTCACGATGTAGTACGCGGCGCGCGCCGCGCCAATCGAGCTGCGCCCGCCCTGGCGCTCGCGCATTTCGACCGGAATCTCGATCGCGCGCAGGCCGTGCTTGTGAAGAATGACGAGCGCCTCGGCCTCGGGGTAGTCGTCGGGGTAGGTGTGCGCGAAGGTGCCGAGGGCGGCGCGGTTCATCGCGCGAAATCCGCTCGTCGTGTCTGTGATGCCGCCGCCGATCGCGCGATTCACGAGGCGCGACAACAACGACTTGCCGACCCGGCGACCGAACGAAGGGACGTAGTTTGAGTCGGCCACGTAGCGCGAGCCGACCACGAGGTCCGCGCGGCCGTACTCGATCGCGTTGACGAGCTTGCGCAGTTCCTGCGGGGGATGTTGTCCGTCCGCGTCGCACTGCACCGCGATGTCGTAGCCCATCTCGACGGCGTAACGGTAGCCGGTCTGCATTGCGCTGCCGATGCCCATGTTGAAGGGCAGCGTGATGAGTTCGACCGCGTGAAACGAGCGGACGATCTCGCCCGTGCGATCCTTTGATCCATCGTTCACCACGACCACGTCGTAGTCGGGCGTGTGGGTCTGTAAGGCGTGCAACACGCCCGCGATGGACTCCGCTTCCTCATATGCCGGAATGATCACCAGTACCTTTGCCACTAAGCCATCCCCCGTCTGCGGACCACGAAGGTCCAGATTCCCCCGATCAGCCCCAGGCCCCGCGCGGCGTCGCGCAGCACGGTCATGCCGCGATAGGCCAGGCCCGTCACCAGGCCGAGCTGTCGCGCGATCGCGCGTGTCAGCCCGGCCGTCGTAAACAAGTAGGTTGCCGCGAGAAGTGCGAGCGCGGCGGCGAAGATCGCGTGGCCGACGAGCGGCAACGCCAGAAATCCCGCCGCGAGCAGCAGGACTGCGGGAGGCCCGAGCAATTCCCCGAGCCCGGCGTAGTCGTCGCCGCCGCTGCGGCGCGGATGCTTGGCGTAGAGGCGCATGCGCCAGAAGCCGTGGCGCATCTGCGTGCGCAGGTAGGGCAGCAGGCGCGTCGGGTGGTAATGCGCGACGCGCGCGCCGGCGATGAAGCGCAGCGTGCCGCCGTTGTCATGCAGGCGATACGCGAGGTCGTTGTCCTCGCCGGAAGCGCGCGCGAAGGTCTCGTCGAATCCCTCGGCGGCCTCGAAGGCGGCGCGGCGGTAGGCGACATTGAAGGAACCGAGAAAATCCACGCGATCGCGAAGGCGCTGGTGCCGCTGGACGATTTCCTCGTGCACAATCCGCGCGAGTATCGAGGAATCGTTGCGGATGCCGTAGCTCCCGCCGACGCCGGCGATTGTGGAGTCGGTGAAACCAGCGAGCAGTTTTTCGAGCCAGTCCGCTTCGGGCACGCAGTCGGAGTCGGTGAACACGAGCACGTCGCCGGTGGCGAGGCGGGCGCCAGCGTTTCGCGCGGCGGCGGGACCGCGGTTTTGTTGGCGCAGATACTGGACGCCGTAGCGCCGGGCGATCTCGGGCGTGGCGTCGCTTGAGCCGTCATCGACGACGATGATCTCGAGGGCGGGCGCGGTCTGGCGCTGACACGCTTCGAGACACTCCGCCAATGTGGATGCGGCATTGAATGCGGGTATGACGATGGATGCGCGCACGATCCCCGCGGCCCCCTTGGGACGGCGCCTTCGGCCCCCCGGCCTCAGCCCCCGCCGTCCTGCGCGACTATCATATCAGGCGTGTCGCTGCACTCAAAAGGCGCCGAGAAGGGCGGCCACGGGGGCCGCGCGTACGCAATTATTATTCTGCGTCGGCGAGGCCGAGTTGATGGCGCAAGGCGATGAGCGCGCCGATGTGGATGCCCTCGTGCATGAGGTTGAAGGCGAGGGCTTCGTCGAGCGAGGCGAGTGAATCGCCGGATTTGAGTTGGAAGGCTTTGTAATTCTTGAAGAGACCGTTGTGAAAATCGGTCTGGATGCGATCGGTTTGACCGTGAAATTCCGCCAGGACCTCGTCGATGGCCGGGCCGGTCGGTTTCCAATTCGCCGGCGAGCTGCCGGGGAGGAACCAGTTCTCCCAGGTGTCCGGCACGGGGACGGTCGCGCCGCAGGGCCGGTAGATGAGGCGGTAGTGGCTCAGCACGATGTGGCCGACGTTCCACAACACATTGTTCTCCGCGCCTGCGGGGATTGCGAGCAGTTGTTCGCGCGAGAGGCCGGCGATGCGCTTGTTCATGTAGCCGCGCGCGACGCGAGCGGAGTTGATGAGCGATTCGGTGTCCATTGGTTAGTCTCCCGGGAAGGCGGTTACGATAACAGATTATTTTGTTGCATCGGCCGCGGTGGCGATCACCTCGCGTAGCGCCGCGAGGAGTGGGGCCTTGGCGGGCGCGTAACCGGCGTGGGGCGGGGGAGAGTTCGCGCAGAGGGCGTCGAGTTCGGCCACGTC
>VFKU01000185.1 GCA_009885415.1 Rhodothermota bacterium | reverse complement strand
TGATGAAAGCGAACCGCTCCTTCTTGATCAGCTCTTCGGGGCACGGCTTGCCGTCGAGCTCCTTGAGCTTCGGCTTGTAGTCGAACAGATCCTGCTGCGGCGGCGAGCCCGCCATGTGCAGATAGATCACGCGCTTGGCCGTCGGCGCAAAGTGCGGCAGGCCCGCGAGCGCGCCCTCCGCCGACGCGGCCGGCCCAAGCAGCGAGTTCAGCGCCATCGCGCCGATGCCCGCGTTGCACCAGCCAAGAAATTGCCGGCGCGTGACGCCGTGAAGCAAGTCCGCTCTGGGATCATCCATGGGCATCAGTCTAGCGCCTCGTCACGAATTCGTCCAGGTTCAACAACACATTCGCCACTGTACTCCACGCGGCCGCCTCCGCCGCCTCCAGGCCCTCCGGCAGCGGGCCGATCGGTTGCGTCGCCATCGCCTCAGCCGCCTTTGCATCGCCGCCAAAACGCGTGAGCTCGTCCTTGTAGGCCTTCACGACGCGATCCAACTCCGCCTTTTTTGGCGATCGCGACAGTGCCGCGCGGAATCCATACGTCGCTTTTTTGCGCGGGTCGCGGCCCCCGGCCGCCGCCATCTTTCGGCCCAGCGCCTGCGCCGCCTCGACATACACTGGATCGTTCAGCATCACCAGCGCCTGCAAAGGCGTGTTGGTCCGCACGCGGCTCACGAGACACACCTCGCGGGAACCCGCATCAAAAGCAATCATCGAGGGATACGGCGAGGTGCGGCGGGTATAGGTATAGATGCCGCGGCGATACCGATCTTCTCCCGTGGCCACGGCCCATTTCTGCGAGCTGTAGACGACGTTCCACACGCCGTCCGGCTGATACGGCATCACCGAGGGCCGTACATCTTCGCGCTCAACAGCCCGGCCGCTTGCAGTGCCGCGTCGCGCACGGTCTCCGCATCCAACCAAAAGCGCGGCCCGCGCGCGATCAGGCGGTTCTCCGGATCGCGCTCGCGCGACTCCGCGCTCTCTGCCGAGGACTGCCGATAGGTGGCGGACATCACGATCGACTTGCACAGCGTCTTCAGGCTCCATCCGCGGTCCATGAACTCGACCGCGAGCCAATCGAGCAACTCCGGGTGCGACGGCAACTCGCTGCGCATCCCGAAGTCTTCGCTCGTCTTCACGAGCCCGACGCCGAAGAAGCGCTCCCAATACCGGTTCACGGCAACGCGCGCCGTGAGTGGGTTCTCGCGCGAGACGATACACTTCGCCAGACCGAGCCGGTTCTTGGAAAAGCCAGCAGGAAACGCCGGAAACGCGACAGGCACCCCGGGCTCAACCGGATCGCCGGGGCTCAGGAAACTTCCCCGGTTAAACATGCGCGTCTCGCGCCGTATCGGCTCCGGCATCTCCTGAAGAATCGGCATGCGCGTGATACGCGAATCGATCGCGCTCTTCTCTTTCGAAGCCTCTGCCAGCGCCGCCTCGCGCGTCTTCAGTTCCTCCGTCAACCGTGCCCGGTCGGCCTCCGCCAGCGCCGTATCCTCCAACGCTTTTTTCACGCGGTCCGCCTCGGCCTTCGCCGCGTCCGCACGCTCGTGCGTCGGACCTTGCGCGGCGATGTCCGCCGCCGACCCGATCACCAGCAGCGGCTTCTCGTCCGTCGTGTCGGCGTCGGTCGTCTGGTTCAGGAAAGCGTAGGCGCCGTAATAGTCGCGCTGCGAAATCGGATCGTACTTATGGTCGTGGCACTGCGCGCACGAGATCGTCGTGGCCATCCACGTCGAGAAGGTCGTGTTCACGCGGTCGATCACCGCCGCAACGCGAAACTCCTCGTTGTCCGTTCCACCTTCGTCGTTCACCATCGTGTTCCGGTGAAAGCCCGTGGCGATCAGTTGATCTTCTGTGGGTTCCGGCAAAAGATCGCCCGCGAGTTGCTCAAGCGTGAACTGGTCGTAAGGCAGGTCAGCGTTCAATGAGCGAATCAGCCAGTCGCGATATGGCCAAAGTGTGCGCGGGTCGTCTTTTTCGTAGCCTTTCGTGTCGGCGTAGCGCGC
>VFKU01000377.1 GCA_009885415.1 Rhodothermota bacterium | reverse complement strand
TCGAGCATTTCGGCCTCGGTCGCGCCGCGCCGGCCGTACAAAATGTTCTCGCGAACGGTGCCGCTGAATAGCACCGCGTCCTGCATCACGATGCCGATATGTTCGCGCAACGACTTGAGGCGCAGCTCGCGCAGATCGTGACCGTCGATCAGCAACGCGCCAAGCGTCACATCGTAAAAGCGCGGGACGAGGCCGACGAGCGTGCTCTTGCCGGCGCCGCTGCGGCCGACGATGGCGACCGACTGGCCGGGCTCGATGACGAGATTGATGTCTTGCAACACGGGCTGCTCGGGCCGGTAGCCGAAGTGGACCT
This sequence comes from Rhodothermota bacterium, assembly GCA_009885415.1. GTDB lineage: Bacteria > Hydrogenedentota > Hydrogenedentia > Hydrogenedentales > VFKU01. The sequence goes on along the minus strand of VFKU01000377.1, from coordinate 4,204 downwards.
GGCGGAACTCGATACGCCCCTCGACGCTGCGCAACGTGAGCGCGTCCGGACGATCGACGATCTCCGGCTTCGCGTCGAAAACCTCAAATACGCGGTCGAGCGCGGCGAGGCGCTCCTGCACGATGGGCGAGGCGTCGGCCAAGCGGCGTGTGGGCAGGTACAAGTGCGAGATGAAGCCGTAGAACACGACTAGATCTGACACGCTGAGGCTTTGGTCGCCTTGGATCACGCGGTAGCCACCGTACCCTAGGACCGCGAGCGGGCCGGCGGCGGTGAGGAATTCGGAGGAGGTGATCTCGGAGGCCTGGATACGGATGTAGCGCATCATGCGGCGCAGGTATTCGCGGTGCAGGCGGAAGAAGCGAATTTCCTCGGTTTTTTCGCGGACGAAGCCGAAAACGACCGGCAGGCCGGTGAGTTTTTCGGTGACCTCGCCGGACATGACGGAGATTTGCTCCTGCACCTCGGTCGCCGCGCGGCGCAGGCGGGGGTTGAGCGCGATGATCGAGGCGCCGTAAAACGGCAGCGTGAGCAGGCTGACGGCGGCGAGGCGCCAATCCATGACGAAGAGCGCGATCACCACGCCGTTGAGGAAAATGAAATCGATGCCGGCGGAAAGTATGCCGCGATCGAGAATGCCCTGCGAGGCGTTGATATCGGTGATAAGGCGCGAGAGGGTCTCCCCCGTTCGGCGGTTCGTGTGATAGGAGAGATTCAGGCGCAGCAAGTGGTCGTACAAATCGCGCCGCAAATCGAAAACGATCCGGTTCCCGGCGAGTTCGGCGAACCACGTGCGGTAGTACGTGAGCGGCGAGCGCACCAGAAAGACGCCGATAAGTCCGGCGATGATGATCGCGATGCGCCACTCTTTTTGCGCGGGCGTTAAGTCGCTCGCGGCGACCTTCAGCACGTAGCCCAGCGCGCCCGGCAGCGCGAGCGCCAGCGAAAACTTGAGCACGCCGAAAGAAATCGAGCCGGCGCAGAGACGCCAATAGGGCCGCGCGTAGCGCAGAAACCGCCAAAATGAAGGAGACATCGAGTCCTTAGAGCCTCTAACAAAACCCGCGCGAACCGTAGCATGGGCGGCCCGCCCATGCGTGCCCACCTCCGACCGCGATTACTTCGATTAGAGGCTCTCAGGATAGCAAAGCGCCCGAGGCGGCCCGAAACACCGGACCCGCGAACGCCAACTTTGAATTCATCCCTAACGCAGCCTTAACGGCTGGGCCTTAAGGTACGCGTGTCGCTGCTGTACACACGAGGATTCATGCGCATGACTGCCGCCGCTGACGCTCGGACACGACCCCGACCGTGGATGAGCGGCGGCGTTGCGGCTTTCACATACTCCGCCTCATAGGGCCCTCTCCGCCTCTTCAGGCCCTATGCGCCACACCCCCGGGCGACGCCAAATCGCTCGGGGGTGTTCTATTTTCTTTGCGGGTTGGTGGGCTTGACCTTTCCCCTCAAAAGTGAGCCACTGGAAATGCCACTGGCCCAACTTGTCATCCCGATCGACCCCATTAGTAATCGGGAACGGCCTCATTCGTCACTCTGAGCACCCCATTTGTCATTCTGAGCGATAGTAAAGAATCTCGCCGTCGGCCAACCAAAATCGTCACTTCGTTTCACGCGGAGCCGCAGAGGGCGCGGAGAAATGCTCGAAATCACCCCTATTTATCAATTTGCCGGTGCAGGTACTTTGATAAATAGAGACCGAACTCAATTGCGGATTTGCACAAAATCTCTACAACGGTTTGCTTACAAGCCAATAGACCATATCCATACGCGTTTCGTTTGTTTGGCCCAGCTGGAGAACGCCGGATCTCACCTCGCCTTCATGCTCGAGGAGCTTGGTCATTGCATACACCGCATCATCTCTAAGTCTCTTTTCGTTCCCGAAGGCGTCGAGCTTAGTAGAGATTTGTTTGTGGTATGCGACGTCAGTCGCCGACTCCGGCGTCGATGCAGGATGGGTAGCGACTAGAAGCGCAATTTTTTCAACGCCACCGCAGTTCATCTCATCCATTTTCTTAAAATCGTCGACTACATAATCCTTAAAACGCACAGCCGTCGTGGGGGTGACCGCGTCAAAGGTATACATTGCTCGGACTTCGAGCAACGCGCGAGGATTGTCAGATTCGTCAACAATTGCAATCTCGACTCTGCGCTTGGTTTGCAATCCAGCGGGCTTCCACTTTTGACGGACACTCAGTGTGTAATTGCGAAGTGGCTCCTCCATGAGCTCAGCCAGAATTGATCGGACTTTGCGCTCGTCTTTGCCCTCTAAAAATTTCTTGGCCAAGTCGTCATTCTCGAACGTGGTTGGTATTGTTTCCACGCTATCGCGGACTACATCGAAAACGTTCATGTTTGTCTCCTGGGGATTATCGAATTAAGCCATCTGCTTTCAAGCGTTCGCCTATCTTGAGAACCATGTCTGCAAGATCTCTGTATCTGTCAACGGACATCGCCAATCCTTGACGTCCTGGTGCCCATTGACCAGTCTCTGACTTGTAGTACACCCGGATATTGATGATTTTCTTCCCTCGGAAATCGTCCACCGTCGCCCAAATCTCTTCTCTCGAATTCTTATCAAATCGAGCGACTACGTCGTTTTCGCTATTCTCAGGCATTGACGGCCTCCAGCTAACTCACGAAGCTTTTCAGTTCGTTCATAATGGAATCGACATCGGTCGCACCCCGAAGGGAGCGTTCTTCTACTGGCGTTAGAGCAAGGCCCATTTTGATTTTCAGAAATGATGCTGTATCGAGCTTGCTCTGGCGCCGATTGACCACATCCTGTCCGGACATAGCCACGCCCGACCATTCTTTGTTGGTCCGCCTCCAATTTATGCTCGCCAACGTGGCAAGTCGATCTTCAAAATCGTCTGGATGCACGGAAACCAATGTTCGCCCCATGGATCCAAGGGCGTAAAGTACAACAGCATGCGTGTGTATGAATTCTTGGCGAAGTTCTGACGGTCTTATCTCCCCTGATGCGGCCTTTGCCCATTCGGGAATATGCCTAGCGACTGCGTCCCAGAACTGCATCGTCAGAGCGCACTTCTCGTGAAAGTCAGGCTCGCTGACATTTCCCAAAAGCGCGGTGCAAGCTTCAAACAAGGAGCCCAAGGTGAAAAGCTTAGGCGACCGCATGGGCAACGACACTTTATCCTTATCCACCATATTTCTGAAAACTGTGACGCGATCAATCGTCGCCAGCGTTAGCTGACTCATTAAATCGCGATGGTTGTAAAGGATGTCCAAAGATTTTGACGTCTTTCGTGCTGTTCGGTTGAGGTCGGAAAACATCTGCTGCATACGCTCGATGTCTTCGAAGGGGAAAAGCACGACGGAGATGGTCTCGTCCCCGAGTTTTGGGTTTTCCTTGAGGGCTTCCTGGATCGCTGCGCGGCGATGCTGACCATCGTTGATAACCAAGTGCGCTTCCAGGGGCACGGTCAGAAGTCCACAGTTCTCTTGCTCTTCAAATGACGCGAATACCGGCTCGCAATCGTAGGATGCCGTCAACGAGGAGAAGAGATAACCTTCCTCATTTTCGAGGATGTATCGGGTGATCTCTGGAATTCGGCTCTTTTGTAAGACGCGTTGCGCGCGCTGCTCGGGCGGCAGCTCGCTCCAATCCTCATATTCAAAAAGTCGAACTACGTGAACCAACTTAATCATCGCGACGTAATATTCGCGATTACCCATCTTGCCGCGCATTGCAGGAAATGTTACATCCATAATGTTTGCCTCCTATTTACGCATAATCAACGTACAAGTGTGATTGTATGTCGATTGATATTAGAAAGTCAAGATATTTTTTGCAAAAAAATATCAATCAAATGTCTACTCATACATGTGTTCCATTTTGGATATAAATTGAAAATCTGAGAACTCCGGCAGTCCTGCCCTTGTTTCGCAACGACGTTTTCCAGCGCCCTGCCCTTGTCTCGCACCTGCCCTTTCTCCGCGTCGGGAGAGTGCAACAAGCAAGCACATACATATAGGGACATCGGCGAAGAGAAGCGGCGGGCGGCGGGGTTCGCCGCTGTCTCCGCGGCTCCGCGTGCGGCTGATTGGTGGGCTGAAGCCTACACTACGTTTTCGTTGCGCGCTCCCGCATGGGCGGGCCGCCCATGCTACGGTCGCGGAGGACTCAGTGCGCCTGCGCGGCGATGACGCGGCGGGAGGAGGGCCG
>VFKU01000439.1 GCA_009885415.1 Rhodothermota bacterium | reverse complement strand
GGCCGAACTCGGCCACGGTCCATGCGTGCATGTCGCGCCTCCCCTTCACGGTGAAGGCGCAGCCTACCACGCGCTGGGCGAGGCGGGTCAACCATGGGTCCAGGCCGAATCCTAGCGGGCGAGGATGGGCAGGAACACGATCGCGAATAAAACTAGCGTGAGCAACAACCAGACCACTCCGCGTGACGCGGAATGGGTGTCTTCGCCGGCAGTCGCCGGTGTAACAGTTTGACCTCTCATCGGTCTTTCATCCCCTCTTCCAACCGGGACCGAATCGTCCCAGTGTCCCCCGACACGAAGAAAGCAGTATGTATAAGACCGCGTGGCCAGTATTTCACATCTTGCGAAATATAAGATAAACGATTATTGCTCTATTGTCAATAAAAATATTTGGAAAGAAATAGTTTGAATAACAGGATTTGCGGGATGAAGGATTCGTAACTCCGCTCCCTGAAGTGACAAATTTCGACCCCGAACGACGGCCTAGGGGCCAAAATACAGGCGATTCCTATCGATTCGAATCCCACGAAATCACATAACCTAGCTATTTACAAGCACTTACCTATTTCGATCGTCGTTGGCACCGGGCTTGCCAATAGAGTCCGTCGCGAAGACACAGGCCCGAGGGGGCCGGGGAACGCGCAGGGTTAACGTTGTGAAAACAACAGGAGGATTTGCCATGAAAAAGAAAGCTGGTTTCACGTTGATTGAGTTGATGATTGTGATCGCGATTATCGCGATCATCGCCGCGATTGCGATTCCGAACTTGCTTCGCTCACGCATGACGGCAAACGAAGGCTCGGCGATCGGCGCGATGCGCACGCTGACCTCGGCCGAAGCGCAGTTCCAGTCGGCCGCGATCCAGACAATGCTCAGCGGTATGGGCCGTTACGGCTCGCTGGCCGAGATGATCGCTCCGACGCCGCCGTTCATCGACAACGTATTGGGCACGGGCACGAAGCAAGGTTACACTTTCACGATTGCCCTGGTGAACACGGACGGCGCGCCGACCTACACCGCTAACGGCAACCCCATATTGTTGGGCGGTTCCGGTAACCGCGGCTTCTTCGCGGACGAGTCGGGCGTGATCCGCTTCGTCCAGGGCGGCGCGGCCACCGCGGCGAGCCCGGCGGTTCAGTAAGCAAACGCGCTACGCGCGGATAACTTGAAGAAACACCACGCTGGTGGCCGGGCTTAGCCCGGCCACCAGCCTTACTCCAAAAACCGGATGCACGCACACGGAACCAACGGGGAACGACCATGAACACACGCGGACAGAAACGCGGTACGACGAGGGGCGCCGCAGCACGGGACACGCGCGGCTTCACCTTAATTGAACTCATGACTGTAATCTCGGTAATTACCATCATCGCGGCGATCGCGATTCCGAATCTTCTACGCTCGAAAATCACGACGAACGAAGGTGCGGCCATCGCCAATATGCGGACAATTTCGAGTGCTGAAATTCAATACAAAGCGGCGGGATTGACCCTCGACGCGACGGGTACAGGGACCTTCGCGACGTTGAATCAATTGCAATCGGCGACCCCTGCGTTCGTCGATTCGGCCATGGGCTCCGGCACGCGCCAGGGGTATAAATTTACCGTGGTGCCGGGCGGTGCCCCGGGCACTCCGAACTACACCGCGAACGCGGACCCCGTCATGATGGGGAGCTCCGGCACGCGCGGTTTCTTTGTGAATGAATCCGGAGTGATCACGTTCCGGGCCGGCGGCGTCGCCGGGCCGACGGACTATCCGGTGCAATAGTTTTTCTTCTGGCGCAAGGCGTCCTCGCGACGAGGCCGGCGTGGAGTTCGCTCCCCGCCGGCCTTCCTGATTTTCTCGC
>VFKU01000901.1 GCA_009885415.1 Rhodothermota bacterium | reverse complement strand
TCGGCCTTGTCGGGGCTGTCGGCTGCCCGCTCTCGGCAATTGAAGCGGCGCTATCTGACCGACTGAAGCGATTCTCCTACACCGTCCACTCGATACGAGTCTCACAGGATGTCATCCCGGTTCTGGAGAAGCTCTCGCCGTTTAATCGCGATGATGAGCACGCCCGGATATCCGAGCTAATGAACGCTGGCGACCGTGCGCGGCAAAGAACCGGCGATCATTCCATACTTGCCCTTGGGACAGCTGCTAAAATTTGCGAGGGGCGAGACTACAGCAAGCCAGAGACAAGCCCATTCAGATCGCGACATGCGTACATTGTCAACTCGTTGAAGCACCCGGATGAAGTGGTGCGATTGCGCCAAATCTACAACGAGGGCTTTTATCTGCTCGGTGTACATTGCAATTCCGAGAATCGGAAGAGATTCCTCGTTGACGACCGAGGAATGAAACCTGCCCATGCCGACGAAATAATGTCGCGAGACGAAGATGAGGAAATACCGTTTGGACAACGAACCCGAGACACCTTTCATATGGCAGACTACTTCGTGCAGGCCGATGCCATAGAAAAGGCGAAGGTCGGAATCTGGAGGTTTCTGGACGTTTTATTTGGTGATCCGCACAAGACTCCGACCTTCGACGAATATGCCATGTACATGGCTTTTGCCGCAGCGACACGATCAGGAGACCTGTCTCGCCAGGTTGGGGCCGTAGTCGCTCAAGGGCACGAAATTATATCTACAGGAGCTAACGATTGTCCGCGATTTGGCGGAGGACTTTACTGGCCTGAACGCGACAAGGATACCTGGCAAGTAGCTGACGTCGCTTCCGGAAGAGACAGCGTGCGAGGATTTGATTCGAATCTGATCGAGAAAGAGCGAATCGTCTCCAACGTTAAAGAAGAGGTGTTAAAGGAAATTCCGGGCCTAAATGAAGACAAACTCATTTCGGCCCTTCGACGGAGTAAGATTAGAGATATTACCGAATATGGACGCGTCGTCCACGCAGAAATGGAGGCGCTTCTTGCATGCGCACGAAGCAACGTCAGTTGTAGATCGGGAACGATTTACTGCACGACTTTTCCGTGTCACAACTGTGCGAAACACATTGTCGCGGCTGGTATAAACCGCGTTGTCTACGTAGAGCCGTACGCCAAGAGCAAGGCTGCAGTATTCCACGACGACAGCGTGATCCTAGGGTTTCGCGAAGAGCATGCGAAAAAGGCCAAGGTTTGCTTCGAACCGTTTGTCGGAATAGGACCGCGCCGATTCATTGATCTATTCTCAATGAACCTCGGTTCAGGCTATCCGTTAAATAGGAAGACGGATGATGGTAAAGCGGTTTCTTGGAAGATGAACCAAGCAAGTCTACGTTTACAGATGCAGCCATATGACTTTCTTGACAGGGAGGCATGGGCCACCACAGAATTCTTGCAACTTGCGGAGGGGGAACCACGGTGAGTACGCAGAAGAAAAAAGACGACTATGTTCCGAACGAAACATTTATTGATCACATGAGAATCGTTGCCCAACACGTGAGCAATTGGTCTGCATCAAAAAAAACAATCGTTCAGAGCACGATTACAGGTTCTACCACGGTGGTCCATATTGGAAAAAAGTCAGCTTTAGAATCGACGCCGCTGAAGTTGCGCGAGAGTGCAAAGAAGTAAGTTTTTAGCGCGAGCTCCGTAAAACTAAATGATCCGACGCTCGGGTTAGCGGCGTATGTGTACAAGCGCCCTTTCGGGCTGACAAAACCGAATCAGCACTCAAGAGATTCTTCCCGTGTCTCACTGGCAACACCGCCCCGAACCCGGCTGGAAAAAATTCCAGTTCAACCAGCCCTACGCCGCCGGCCTCAAGCGCCTCAAGGAAGAAGTCCTCGCGAAAACCGACTTCGACCCCGCCACGTTCTGGCAGTGGGGCACGATGCAGGCGATGGCCGTCATCCAAATCTTGAAAGATTGCGAAGCCGCCTTCGGCAAGGACGGCCAGGACGTCGTCTACGGCGCGCTGCGCAAGATCGGCCACGACGTCGGTACGCAAATCCTCGAGGGCTGCACCCCGCCCGCCGACCTCACCCAGGCCGAGTACATCAGCTACTACGCCACCGTCATCAACCGCATCGCCTACGCCAGCCTTGGCTGGTGTGATTTTTTCGGTGTTGAATGGGCTAGACTCGTGGCGGTTTTGCGTGAGGCGGTTTTATCTCAGGTTGCGGAGGATAGCGATGCGGACAGTGCTTGGAATCTTGTTGGTGGTTTTGGCCGTGGCGGGAGGCGCCGGCGCGCAGCAGGGCGCTACTGGGGGCGAGTGGCGGTATTACGGCGGCGATGCGGGGTCGACGAAGTATTCACCGCTGGCGCAGATTGATGCATCGAATGTGAAGTCGTTGGCGGTGGCTTGGACTTGGGACTCGCCGGACGAGGCGAATACCGGGGGGAAGCCGGGGGCGTTTAAGGTGACGCCGATCATGGTGAAGGGCGTGCTGTATGTGAGCACGGGGATGAACGAGATCGCGGCGATAGATCCGGGCTCGGGGAACACGCTTTGGGTGCATGACCCGCAGGCGTACAAGCTGGGGCGGCCGACGAACTCGGGGTGGCAGCACCGGGGCGTGAGCTATTGGTCGGACGGGACGGACGAGCGGATCGTGATCGCGACGGGGGTCTTGCAACTGATCGCGCTGAATGCGAAGACCGGCGAGCCGTATGAAGGCTTCGGCACGGGCGGCTGGGTGGACTTGACGCAGGGGCTGGAGCGGGAAATTTCACGGCGGATGGTGGGGAACAATGCGCCCGTCGCGATCGTGAAGGACACGATCGTGGTGGGGTCGACGATTTTTGATCGGCCGAGCAGTCCGGAGATGCCGCCGGGGCATGTGCGCGGGTACGACGTGAAGACGGGCGCGTTGAAGTGGGTCTTCCACACGATTCCTCAGGCGGGCGAGCCGGGCGTGGAGACGTGGGAGAACGACTCGTGGAAATATTCGGGCGGCGCGAATGTGTGGGCGCCGATGAGTGTCGACGAAGAGACGGGCTACGTGTATCTGCCGGTGAGCACGCCGACGAACGATTATTACGGCGGGCACCGCAAGGGGGATAACCTCTTTGCGGAGAGCCTGGTGTGCGTGGATGCCGCGACGGGGAAGGAAGTGTGGCATTTCCAGGCGGTGCATCACGGCCTGTGGGACTACGACTTTCCTTGCGCGCCGACGCTGTGCGACATCACCGTGGACGGCAAGAAGATCCAAGCGGTGGCGGCGGTGAGCAAGCAGGGCTTCACGTATGTCTTCGATCGGAAGACGGGGAAGCCGGTGTGGCCGATCGAGGAGCGGGCGGT
>VFKU01000420.1 GCA_009885415.1 Rhodothermota bacterium | reverse complement strand
GGCGCTTGTGCTGGGGAGCACAACCATTCAGTCTATTTTGGCGCTGGCTGTCACCGATGGCCACTACAATTTCTTCATACTCTTGGGTTTCCTGGGAAGCATCGGCCTTGTCCGCGCGCGGCGGACGGCGTCATTTGTCGTGTACTCCGCGTGGATGGGCCTTTCGGCGGGCCTTGCCTGTTCGGTGAAAATTACGGGGTTGCCGGTGGTCGCATTTTATTATTGTCTCTTGCTGCTGCCCATTTGGCGCGCGCACGGTCTAAATTTTCGGACGAGTGTATACGGTCCGCTCGCAGCGATTCTCGTGGCGCTCCTGACCGTGTACGTACTGAACCCATTTTTCTGGCCGTTTGAGTCTCCACGCATGATGCTGGAATTTCCGAGGTTGTATGTGCGGACACAGGCCGCGTTTACTTCTGTCCCGAACGACTCGTGGGGAGTACCGCCGGATCGCTTGGGCCGGATTCATGAGCGCTTGTTCAACTCCGGCTTGCTGGCAGTCCCCGCAGAACCGTTGGCCTTTGCGGCGGGCGTGCTCGTGTGCGGGTGGAGCCTGGCGCGAGGGCTGGTGCGGCGGCAGATCGACGCGCTGGGCGCGCTGTCGGTCTATTTCGTGGCGCATTACATTTTCATCGTGTCGCTGATTCAGTTCAACTGGGCGCGCTATTATCTGCCGCTGATGTTCTCGATGAAATTGTTGGCGGCGATTGGCATCGCCGTGCCGCTCGGATGGGTGTGGAACAGGTTACATGCGCGAATTGCGGTGGGCCGGGCGTCTGCTGAGCGCGAGGCGTTGGCCGGGGGCGCGGCTACAGCTTCTCTCTGACACTCGCGACTTTGTCGGCCAGGGTCTGCGTGCGATCGACGCGGGTGCCGAGCTTGAGGGTGGTGGTGATGCGGGGCGCGCCCATGGCATGGACGGTTTCGTGGCAGCGCTTGATCGCGGCGAAGACGTCGTCCCATTCGCCTTCGACGTTGGTGCCGTAAGCGTGCATCTCGTGGCTGAGGCCGGCCTGGCGGATGATTTTCTGGCAGGCGACGATGTACTCGGAGAGGGACACCCCCACGCCGATGGGGATGACGCAGAGGTCTACCATGACTTTCATCGCAGGGTCTCCGCAGGGCGGCCGGGGGCAGTCTCGCGTTTGCGAAAGACGATGAAATACTGTCCGTCCATGCCGAGGGGTTTTTCCTCGACAAACTCAAATCCGCTGTCTTTGACCTCGTCCATCACGGTGCCTTTTCCGCAGCGGACGTGTTCGAGGGCGAATTTGGTGGAGACGTCTTGGATGCGTTCGAAATCGACAATGACGACACGGCCGCCGGGGCGCAGGGCCGTGTGGATGGAGGCCATGGAATCGAAGGGGTATTCGAAGTGGTGGTAGACATCGCAAATGAACGCGACGTCGATGGAGTTTTCGGGGAGATCTACGGAGCGCGCGGAACAGATCGAGGCGGTGATGTTGGAGATTTTTTCTTTCTTGGCCATGGCGTCAATGTGTTCGACAAAGTTCTTGGCGATGTCCACGGCATAGACGGTGCCGCCGGGCGCGACCTTCAGCGCAAACATGCGGGAGAAGAAGCCTGTGCCCGCGCCGACGTCGGCGATGTTTGTGCCGGGCTCGAGGCCGATGGTGGCAACGATTTCGTTGCGGAACTTGTAGATCTCCCGGCTCTCGCCTTCGAACATGGCGATGTATTTGTCGACATCGGGGTCTTTGAAGTTGTCGTTGATGCCGGGTTTGACACTTTGTTCTTGCGCGAATACGACGGCTGAAATAGCGACAACGAATAGCGTAAATATTGCTCTAAACGTTCGTTTCATGGCAGCGGATCCCCTCACCGGATTCGGTTACTTTGCCGCGCGCGCACGGACGGCCTTCACAAACGCCTCGGCCTTCATGCCCGCGGCGCGGCCTTCGGCTTCGGCCTGGTCAGCACCGATTTTGTCGCGATCTATCCGGTAGAGGGCCCAGAGAGTGCCGACGCGGTTGGAGCTGGCGCAGTGGAGGAACACAGGCGCGTCTTTGTGGCTGTCGAGCGCGGTGAACATCTTTTGTAGGTCGGCCTCAGCGGGGATTTCTTTGCCCATGGGGAGATTGACGTAGCGGAGGCCGGCGGCCTCGGCGGCCTTTTGTTCATCGAAGCCGAGGGAGGTCATTTCGGAGGGGGCGCGCAGATTGACGACGGTCTTGACGCCGAGCTTGGCGTAGAGGGCGAAGTCGGTTTCCGCGGGTTGGGCACCGAAGTAGATTTTGTTGTTCTTGTGGGCGGCGGCGTTGGGCGTGTCGCCGACGCGGACTTTGGTGATCTCCTGCTCAGCAGGTTTGTCGTCGGCGGTGAAGATGAAGATGTGTTGCGCGGGGAGGATCTCGATGCGTTCGACCAGGCTGAATCCCGCGGGAATCCACTCGCGCATGACTTCGTCGACGCTCATTTTGTGGTCGATCGGAATCGGGAACGAGATGGTGGCGGGATCCTGTTCCTTGCGGTATTCGAGTAGCGCGACTTTTCCGCCGGGGGCGAGGCTTGTGCGGATCTTGGCGAGCATGGCCTGGGGGTCGCTGAATTCGTGGTAGACGTCGACCATGAGCAGCCAATTGATGCTGGCGGGCGGAATTTTGGGATCGTCGGCAGCGCCGAGGATGGGCTCGATGTTGGCGATGCCCGCTTCGGTCATGCGGGTCTTGAGTTGATCCAGCATGCCTTGCTGGATGTCGACGGCGAGGACGCGGCCGGAGGGCGCGACGCGCTTGGCCAGGCGCAGTGTGTAGTAGCCGTTGCCGCAGCCGAGATCGGCGACGACGTCGCCGTCTTTGAGGCCGAGGAGGTCAAGCGTTTTTTCGGGCTCTTCGAGTTTATCTCGCGATTCCATCAGCAGGATTCCGGCGCGATCCGCCGGGAGGATGTGGGCGGGGACGCGGCCGGTTTCTGGGTGGGCGTGGTCCTGC
>VFKU01000261.1 GCA_009885415.1 Rhodothermota bacterium | reverse complement strand
CGAAAAACTCACCGGCCGCGAGTTCATGGATTTCGTCGCCGGTCTCTACCGCATGCCCGCCGAGGGCCTCGCCGATCGCGTCGAGGAATTGCTCCACATCTTCGAAGTGCAGCACGTCGGCGATCAACTCATCGAGAACTACAGCCACGGCATGAGACAGAAACTTTCCTTCGCCTCCTGCTTCCTACACGCGCCGCGCGTCGTGGTTGTGGACGAGCCTTGGGTCGGACTCGATCCGAAAAACATCCGCGCCGTCAAGACCTACCTCAAGCGCAAGACCCGCGAAGAGGGCCTCACCGTCCTCATGTCGACTCATACGCTCAGCATCGCCGAAGAAATCGCCGACCGCGTCGGAATCATCCATCAGGGCAAGCTGCTCTGCACCGGCACCGTCCAAGAGATCATGTGCGCCGATCGCTCGCCTGGGTCCGCTACGCTCGAAGATGTATTCCTCGAACTCACCAAAGGGGACGAGACCGCGTGAACGCGCTGCGCGCCATCTTTCGCGCCAAAGGCCTTATGGGTGCGCACGCGCTCGCCGCGATCCGCGAGGAGTCCTGGCTGAAGATCGGCGTCGTCGGCACCGCCGCCGTGCTCCTCTGGTTCGGGGCCTACGCGGCCTTTGCCCGCGCGTTCTACTGGCTGCAGACCGAAGGTTTCGACAAGCAGCCGGCGGGGGAGGGGCTCACGCTCGCGCAAATCCTCATGGCGCGGATGCTTGGCGTCTTCGCGCTCGCGCTGTTCTTCATGCTCATCTTCTCGAACGTTCTCATCGCCTTCTCGACGATGTACAAGGCGCGCGAAGTAAAGTTTCTGCTCAATTCGCCGATCGATATCCGCACCTTTTTCCTCGCGCGCTTTGTCGAGTGCGTCAGCTTCAGCTCCTGGGCCTCCGCTTACCTCGGCACGCCCATGCTCCTCGCCTTCGGACTCACCACCGGCGCGCACTGGAGTTATTATTTCGCCGTCGTTCTGTTCTACATCCCTTTCGTCACGATCCCCGCGGGCATCGGCTCCATCGTCACGCTCATCCTCGCGCGCGTCTTCCCGCGCTTGCCCCGCGTCGCACTAGCGGTGCTCGCCGCCGGCACGCTCGCCGCGCTCTTCGTCTATCTCAAGCGAACGCTCAGCGCCGAGCGCCTCTCCGAAGACACCCTCGTCTCGATGGTCCTGCAAGCCACGGCACAGACGCAGTCGCCTTTTCTCCCGAGTTCCTGGGCCGCGCAGGGCGTCCTCGCCGCCGCCGACGCAGATCTCTCCGCCGCCGGATTTCGCTTCGCCCTGCTCATTGCCAACGCGCTCATGGTCGTTTGGCTTGCGGCTGAATCCGCGCACTGGCTTTTTCTGCCCGGCTTCAGCGCGATACTCGGCGGAGACCACACGCGTTTGCATCCACTCGGCCGCGGACCGCTCGGTCGCTTCCTGCGCATCGTCGAGGTCCTCCCGAACCCGGCGCGCGCGCTGGTCGCCAAAGACATCCGTTTGTTCTGGCGCGACCCGACCCAATGGACCCAGTTCGCGATCTTCTTCGGCATCATGGCCATCTACATCGCCAACCTCGGCAACCGCTCGCTCGATCTCGCCGGGCCGGGCTACCGAAGTTGGGTCGCCAGCCTGAACAGCGGCGCCTGCGCGCTCATTCTGGCCTCGCTCACTAGCCGCTTCGTGTATCCGCTGATCAGCCTCGAAGGATTCCGCTTCTGGATTCTCGGCCTCGCGCCGATCACCCGCGCGCAACTCGTCCGCCAGAAATTCTTTCTCAGCGTCGCCATGACCGCGCCGTTCACGCTGGGGCTGACGGCGCTGTCCTGCGCGCTGCTCCACGTCGACGCCATCCATTTCGCGGTCTCGATCTACACCATCGCCCTCGCCAATTTCTCGCTCGCGGGGCTCGCCGTCGGCCTTGGCAGCCTTTATCCGAATTTCGAAGAGGACAACCCTGCGCGCATCGTCTCCGGAATGGGCGGCACCCTGAATTTCCTGCTCAGCGTCGGCTACATCGGCCTCGTCATCGGCAGCCAGATGGTGATTCTCTCGTGGCATGCCATACGCCCCGACCACGATCCGACCCGTTTCGCGCTGGCACTCGGGGCTGTGCTCGTGTTCAATACGCTGCTCAGCCTCGCCGCCGCCCTCGTTCCTCTGAAGCTCGGCCTGCGCAATCTGATCGCGACGGAGTTCTAGGCGCGGTTGCGGCCTGGGCGGCCCGCCTATGCGTCCAAGGCTCACATCGAGACGCGGTTAGCTACCAGCCGGACCATCTCTTCGATCCACACTGCATCCGGTGCGTTGGCTGCAATCTTGCCGGAGAATCCGGCCTTCTCGAATCGGCGCGGGTTCACATCGCCGCCGTGCATCAAGACGATCGGCAGACCGGAGGGGATCGACGGATCGGCGCGCAGAATCTCACACACCTCCCACGCATCGAAGGGTTGACTGCTTTCGGCGGCGATCACCAGCGCCACGTCGTTGAGAAACGCGTCCTCGACAATGTTTTCCGTGGTATACGCGTGCAGCACCGCAAAGCCTAGTGCCTCGGCCACGCCGCGCACCGGCTTGACTGCCGCGAAATCGTCTCCCGTGATAAGAATCGTGGTCATGGCCCTGGTCCCCTTACCGCCGACTGCAACTATTATACCTGCTCAATAGCCGCTCGTGGGTTGACTTGCCGGTGCTTCGTCCGTAGACTTGGGCTTAGGAATTGTCGCCTGAGACGGTCGCCGTAGGGCGGTGGCGCCGAGGGTGTGCTGACCAGGGCCGGCCGTGTCGTATCGTCTTATCATATCGAGCGTGTTGGTGGCGGGGATATTCTCTTTCGTGGCGGCGTCGCAGGAGCCGACCGCGGACGACGCCACGACGGAAAACGCCCCCGAGGCCGGTTCCCCCCCCGCAAAGAAGAAACCGGGTTTGAAATCCAAGACCAAGCCCGGCGCGGAAAAGGACGGCGCGGCCGCGGCGCCCCCAGCCGAAAAACACGTACTCCCGGCGCCCAAAGGGGGCGACAAGATTTTTATGAAAGGCAGCACCGGGACTCCGGGCTCCGTTTTGACCGGTGTCCAGGTCATTCGCAGCACGCCGGTGAACTACGAGATCGAACTTCTCGAAGGCGAGCCGCCCCTCCTGATCCCGCGTAAACAGGTCGATCATATCGAATACGACGATATTGATCCCGTTCGCGATCGCTTGCGCGCGAAGATGTTTCCCCAAGCCGAGGAAGTCACGATCGCTTCCGGCGAGCGCGTCACCGGCGCTCTGCGCGATAAACTCGAAGCGCCCGTTTCCGCTGAGCCGCTCAGCTACAAGAACCAGGATTTCATCCGCGTGCTCGACGAAATCAGGACCAAGACCGGCGCGAACCTCAAGATTGATCCGAGCATCGAAGAGAAGCCCGCCGTGCAACGCCGCTGGACCGTCGAGATTCCGCCCGACAAGAAACTGATGACGCTCCTACGCGAAGACCTCGTCGGCGCCTTTAACTTCGTCGAAGTCGTATTCGAGACCGACGGCATCCTCGTGATGACCAAAGAAGCCGCGAAGAAGCGCGCCGCCGAAGCCGAAGCCAAGGCTGCCGAGGGCCAAGCTAAACCCGAGCCAGCGCCCGCCGAGACGCCGGCCCCCGGCGCAGCACCTGCGGTTAGCAAGCCCTGACCGTTACGCCGCAGCGTTCCACCAAAGCACACCCACCCCAGAGATTCCATAAGTTCCATACGTCTCATACTTCCCATTTCGCAGCCCCGCAGCACCCAAAAACACGAAGGCCCGGAACGCGCAAATGCGCAATTCCAGGCCTTCGTAAAATATAATCGACGCGCTACTTACTCGTCGTCCTCTTCCTCTTCTTCCTCATCCACCACCGGCTTGATCGCGATCACATCCTCGACCGTCGCCGCGTCCTCATCGATCGCCACCGGTTCGCCTTCCTCTTCATCGTCGGCGCTAGCCTCGACCTCCACCGTCTCGGGGGCCTCAAACTCCTCGGCCAGGTTCGTTCCGCCGCCCACGCTGATCGTGTTCAGATCGGGCATGACGACCTCGTCCTGATCGAAGGAAGCCAGTGTCGGCGCCACTTCTTCCTCGGCGGCCACCCGCACGCGCTTGCGCTTTAGCGCGGGTTTCTTCCGGGGGGCCGCTGCCGCCGCGTCATACCCCACCTGTTGCAGGTATTCCCCGTGGCAGTCTTCACAAGCCTTGCCGGATTTCACCTTCGCAACGCCCCACTCGATAAATTTCCGGTCGCACTTGGTGCACCGGTACTTGACGGCCATAGTGAATACCCTCTACGTGTTGGACGGTCGATTTCCCCGCGAAACTGCGGAGTATAACAAAATGATCGCCGCTGGGAAAGGTGCCCCGCCGAAGGGGCCGCCGCGCGCTCCAGACCCTGCTGGACGGGCCGATTAGCGCTCGCCTCGCGCGCGCCGCGTCCGTAACCGGAGCGCTCCCCACGCCGCAGCCGCCGCCAAGCCGCCCGCTGCCGTCAGCCCGATCGGCAGCGCGGCCTGACTTAGCCGCACCGAGACCGCATCGAAACGACCCAGCACCCCCGGTACATTCTCGACGACCCACGCCGGCACGTCGACGGCCTGGATGAACAGCACCGCGACGCCTGCCAGCACCGCGACGCCGCCCAATCCCGCCGCCCAGGCCTGACGCACCCGCAGCCGCTGCCGCGCGATCAAGCGCGCATAAAAAAGCTGCGCATCGACGCGCTCCGCGAAACCCTCCGGCGCGCGAGCGTCCCGGCGCACAGCGAGGGCCTCTTCGATTAAAAGCTCCAGGCGATCCCCGCGTGCATCCGTCATACTTCCCCCAATTCTTGTTCGACCAACACGCGCAATTCCTTGCGCGCGCGGAACATCCATGTCTTCAGCGTCCCCACGGGAATTTTCATCGCCGCCGCAATCTCTTCATACGGCGACTGCTCGAGGTAGTACATCGTCACGATCGTCGCGTAGCGTTCCGGCAGTCGCGTCACGCAGCGCCGCACGATTTCCGCCGTATCCTTCAGTGAAGGATCGATCTCGAAACCCTGCTCCGCGCCGCCCGGATCGCCCGGCTGAAACGGCACCTCGCCCCGCCGCCGGCGCCGCGCAATCTCCGTCAGGCAAACGCTGCACGTCACGCGATACATCCATGTCGAAAAACGGCAATCCCCGCGAAACCCGCGCAGTAGGCGGTAGCCTTTCAGGAACGCCTCCTGCGCCATGTCCTCCGCGAGCGCCGGGTCGCGCATGTACCGTAGCGCGAGGCTGTACACCGTGTGCTGATGCCGCCGCACGAGTTCGGAGAAGGCCTCGGCGTGGCCCCGCTTGGCGCGCCGCACTAGGGCCTCGTCGGCGTCGTCGTGAGTGGGATTCAGCATAATCGGCGGGCTGACCCGGATGGCGAGAACGCCCATGGTCATCTCCTGGTGAGCCTGATACTGCCATTGGCGCTGCTGAGCGTCAACCGCGTCTCGCCCGAACCCGCCCGCGAGCGAAAGGCCCCCAGCGCCGCGGGATCCAGCGCGAGGCCCGTATCGCCCGTCACGCGTCCGCGCGCAGCGGCCGCATCGAGCGTAAAACCAATCTCCGCAGCGAGCCCGACCTTGACGTCGCCATTCTCACTGCGCAACGCACAGGCCAGCACCTCTGGCCCTAGCACCTCCGCCTGCACGCGCCCATTGACCGACGAAGCCGTCAACT
>VFKU01000543.1 GCA_009885415.1 Rhodothermota bacterium | reverse complement strand
TGGGGACGCGGTGGATGCCGCTGATCCCCGAGGAGGGTGGGCTGCCGACGGACCTGGGCATTCACGGCACGATTCGGCCCGACAGTGTCGGCAAGTATGAATCGATGGGTTGCCCGCGCCTGCGCAACGAGGAGGTGGAGGAGTTGTACGACCTCATCGTTCGCTCGACTCCGGTCACGATTGTGGATCGCTGGGAACCCGGGGCGGTCGGGTGAGTCCGGAGTTGCCGGTGGATCGCCCCTCCGCGCCTACAGCGGCGGACGCGCGCGATCTTGGCCGCATCTTGGATATTTTGAAGACGCTCTCGGCGCGGCGCGATCCTGCGGACGTGTTGTTCACCTTCACGACCCAAATCGCGGAGACGCTCGGGCTCGATCGTTGCAGTGTCGTTCGCGTCACTAAGGAAGGCGCGCAGCTTCGCGTCGTGGCCTCGCACGAAGACCCTCTGGTGAAGGACCTCGAGATCGAGGCGGCTAAATATCCGGAACTCCGGCGTGCGCTCGAGACTGGGCGCTCGGTGATCATCAACGACGTGGCGCACCATCCCCAGACCGCGGCCTGCGCCAAGGATTTGGCGAGCGCGGGCATTACGGCACTGATCGTGGTCCCGGTGATTTTGTTTGAGGGGCGGCTGGGCTCGCTCTTGTTGCGCGCGGCGCGACGGGGCGGATCGTTCAGTGCGCGCGACGCGCGCTTCTGCGAGCTGATTGCGGAGTCGGCGGCGAACGCGGTCGAGCGTGCGTACTTGATGGAAGACCTCAAACGCGCGAATGCGGATCTCGAACACCTCGCGCGCACGGACGAATTGACCGGATTGTACAACCAGCGCTACTTCCGGCAGCGGCTCCTTGAAGAGACGGGCCGCGCCGCGCGCTACGGCTCGCCGCTGGCCTGCATGTTTATGGACGTGGACAATTTTAAAAGCGTGAACGATCGTTTCGGGCACCTCGCCGGCGACGGCGTCTTGCGCGAGCTTGGCGCGCGTACGCTGCGCAGCACCCGTTCGAGTGACATCGTGGCGCGCTACGGCGGCGAGGAAATAGCGATTCTCTTGCCGCAGACCGACTACGATGGGGCCGTGCGCCAGGCGCTGCGGCTCTTGAGCACGATTTCCGGCGCGCCCTATCCGGGTCTTCCGGGGGACATTAAAATCACGGTGAGCCTTGGCTTGGCGATGTTCGACAAGAGCACGGCCGCGGATTCCGAGGCGCTGCTCGCGAAGGCGGACGCCGCGCTGTATGAGGCGAAGGCCCGAGGCAAGAACCGAATTGTGGCGGGGGAGAAGGAATATGTTTAGTCGAGCGCTACTGATTTTTTTCATGCTCGCCGCAACGGTGGGTTGCGCGACAACCGCGAAGCAGGATGCGGCATCTGCGGGCGAGGCGGCGCCGGTGGAGTTCAAGACCTTGCCGGTCGATGCGTTGCGGACGCTGGCGGGCGAGATCGAGCGGCAGGTGGCGGAGGGCAACCGCGAGCCCACGCTGACGTCCGCGGAGGGCCTGGTGGTGGATACACCGGAAATCCGGCAGGCGGTGCGCACGCGCGCGGCGCGCGTCGAGTTGGTGCGCACGATGTTGAACGCCGGTCACGCCTGGGAGCGGCGCAATGGGCGGCTGTGGGTGCTGCGGACGGCGGAGTACAAGACTTCGACGACGGGCCGCCAGCGGGACATCGACGCTATCATGGTGAACGGCGAGAACGGGGACCGCTGGACGCTTTATGAGGGGCTGGTGAACGCCAACAAGCTTCGCGGTGGCGCGCTCTCGGCCCTTGAGGAGATTTTCTTTGAGGCGCGGGTGAAGCACATGAGCGCGGGCCAGAAATACGAAGCGAGCAACGGCGAGCAGGCGGCGATCGTCGCTACGCAGTAAGTCTCGTTACAAGGCGCGGGCCGCTTCGAGGACTTCGGCGGCGTGGCCTTTCGGTTTCACTTTCGTCCAGATGCGCGCGATCTTTCCGTTGCGATCGATGAGAAAAGTTGTGCGGTGGACGCCGAAATACTTCCGGCCGTAGAGCGATTTCTCGCCCCACACGCCGTACTTCTCCGCGAGGGCGTGGTCCTCGTCGGCGAGTAGGGTGAAGGTCAATTTCTGTTTCGCGATGAATTTGCAGTGGGACTCGACGGAATCGGGGCTGACGCCGAGCACGGTGGTTTTGGCCTTCTTGAATTCGCGATCGAGGTCGCGAAATTCCTGTGCTTCGAGGGTGCAGCCCGAGGTGTTGTCCTTCGGGTAGAAATAAAGCACCACGGCGCCGCCCTTGAGGTCGCTCAGCTTTAGCGTTTCGCCGGTGCTGCTGGGGAGGGAGAAGGCGGGCGCTTTTGTTCCTTCGGCGGCTAGAGCGATTTTATTTTCGGGCACGATGAATTCCTTTACGATTTCTATTTGAGGCGCTTGGCGAGTGCATCTTCGAGGGCGGCGAGGGAGGGGAGGGGCGCATCGGGTGTGGCCTGGCCTTGGAGCCACTGGAGGGCGTTGCGGAGGTGGTCGGCGTCCCATGCATCCTGCGGCCGGCGCAGGAGATCGCGCAGGCGCGAGACGTCCGCCAGGAGCCACTCGCGTTTGAGGCCGGCGAGCGGGGCGGTCTCCGCCTCGCGGCCGAGCGCCAGGATGAGCGGGATGACGTCGGCGGTCACGTCGGCGTGGTCGGCGGGATCTTCGCTGAAGAGACTCTTGAATCGTTTGCGATCTTCGTAGAGGTCGATGCCCTCGGGGGCGATGCGGGCGGCGGCGAATAGGGGCGGGTTATAGCCCATCATGAGTTCGATGAAATTGCGATCGTGGAGGTAGTGGCAGTTGGCCGCGAGGACGTCCATTTTGAGCTGCGCGCCATCGGCGATGTCCGAGGGCGTCATCATGATGAGCGGGTCGCGCTGGAAGGTGTCGTAAAGGGTGCCAAGAATGCGCGCACGGACCTGTTTTGGGGTGTGCATGACCATGCACAGAGTATAGCAAAGCGTCGCGCGGCAGGCGTGCGCGGGTTGATGAAAATTGCAGTGCTGTGTTAGCGTGTGAGGCTTCACTACTGGGCGGGAGCGGCGATGAGCAATTACGTTCACATTTTCGACACGACCCTTCGCGACGGTGAGCAATCGCCCGGCGCGAGCATGGACGATCACCAGAAGATCGAAGTGGCGCACCAGCTTACGCGGCTGGGGGTGGACGTCATCGAGGCCGGCTTCCCGATGGCGAGCGAGCAGGAATTCGAGAGCGTGCGGCGCATCGCGCGGGAAATTCGCGGGCCGCGGATTGCCGGGCTGGCGCGGGCCATCCGGCCGGACATCGAGCGGACGGCGGCGGCGCTGGAGAATGCAGAGAAACCGCTGATTCATACCTTCCTCGCGACTTCGTCTATCCACATGGAACACAAGCTCCGGATGACGCCCGAGCAGGTGCTCGAGAACGTGATCGGGGCGGTGACGCTGGCGAAGAGCCTGATTGGACGGGTGGAGTTTTCGGCCGAAGACGCGACGCGATCGGAGTGGGACTTTTTGGTGAAAGTGTCGCAGGCGGCGATCGATGCGGGCGCGGACGTGATCAATCTGCCCGACACAACGGGCTACACGACGCCGGGCGAGATCCGGCGGATGTTCGAGTACATCATCGGGAAAGTGAAGCACGATGGCCACGTTATTTTTTCGACACACAACCACAACGATCTCGGCATGGCGGTGGCGAACGCGCTGGCGGCGGTCGAGGGTGGGGCGCGGCAGATCGAGTGCACGATCAACGGCATCGGCGAGCGCGCGGGCAATACTTCGCTCGAGGAATGCGTAATGGCGATGCACACGCGACACGACGTATTGCCCTACGAGACGGGCATCAACACGAAAGAGATTTACAATTCGAGCCGTGTGCTGAGCAATGTGACGGGGCTGGTGGTTTCGTACAACAAGCCAATCGTCGGGCGCAACGCGTTTGCGCACGAGGCCGGCATCCACCAGCACGGCATGCTCGCGAGCACCACGACCTACGAGATCATGACGCCGGAGTCGGTCGGCCGCGCGAAGAGCGAGCTCGTGCTCGGCAAGCACTCGGGGCGCGCGGGGCTCGCCAAGCGCTGCGAGGAGTTGGGCTATACGCTCGGGTCGGACGAGATCAGCGCGTTGTATGCACGCTTTATCAAACTGGCGGACCAGAAGAAGGAAGTTTTTGATGACGACCTGCGGCTGCTGCTGCTGGGCGTGCGCGACGAGACTTTTCAGACTTACCAACTCGGAAAACTAACCTACTCCGGCAAGGAGCAATCGGCAGCGACGGTCGAGCTGGTGCACGGCGAGTCGCGGCGCAGCGAGTCCGCGCAGGGCGACGGCCCGGTGGATGCGGCCTGCGTGGCGATCGAGAAGATCGTCGGCGTGCAGGGCAAACTCGAGACCTTCCAGATGCGCGCCGCCTCCCCGGGCAAAGACGCGCTGGGCGAGGCGCACGTGATCGTGCAATTCGAGCAGCGGCCTTTTACGGGCAGCGGCGTGAGCACAGACATCGTCGAGGCGGCGGTGCTGGCGTATCTGCACGCGCTGAATAAGTATCTGGCGCTGCAGCGGGGTTAAGGGTCGCGGATGAAGCATTGGGTGAGGCGAAGGGGTTGAACATCCTTCATCCGATGATCGAGAAGAACTACGAGAAGTTACAGGGGATGATTGCGGGTCTACGAGCGGCCGGGTACGAGGTTTTGGTCAAACTGGTGGACATCCCCGCCCGAGCAGAGCGTGCAGCGGGCCTATAAGCGGTTTTACGACGACGGGCGGC
>VFKU01000163.1 GCA_009885415.1 Rhodothermota bacterium | reverse complement strand
TCTCTCGCATGCACAGCGGGCATCGGCCGTCGTAATAAACTTCGATGTCGAAGCCGGTCATGCGACCAGCCGCCGGACCTCCCACGAATGCCGGTTTCGGTTCAGGGTTCCGCTTGTACATGGCCTGCCTCCTCGGAAGTACTCGCTAAGCAGTGTCTTCTGCAGAGTCGATTACCCCGTGCTTTGAACCACATACGCCTGATTCCCAACCCAAGCAAAGACCCGTCGCAGCAATTGCCTGAGCCACCTGTCAATGTGTTGGCAAACTTTCTAGTCCCGGCCTGGGTGCAAGCTCGACGAGAATCTCGTTGCGGCGCATGAACGGCGGAGTCCAAGGCGGATTGTACTGCGCGAGTATTGGCGGACCAATCGTCTGAAGTTGATCCCGATCCAGGATTTTCGCAAATTCCATCTTTTTCTGTTCTGCCTTGGAAGCGCCGACCCAGCCTGAGAACCGTAGCACCGCATAGGTCTTCGGCGGTACTTGGCGAAGTTGCACCTTCGGGTTGTTCGGTGTCGGAATCGTGTCCATGGTGTATTGGCGGGGCATTACGAAAGCGATCACTCTGGTCTCGCCTCGATCCATCCGCTCTAGAACGGGGGCCGTCATCGCGATTTTTGCGGAAGTGGTTTTTCGTTCCAGGACGGGAGCCGTCATGGCGATTTCCTGAGGCGCCTTTCCTGCACTACGATTCTTGTTGTTGCCGAAAATGAAATCCGCCAGCGTGCGGAATCCTCCTGACATCGCGTCGCGATACTCTCCATCCATCGTCACCTCGGCCACTATCTGCGGCGCATAGGTGCGAACTTCGTAGTCCTTCTCTTTATGGACCACCTCGTAGGGTGGCGTTTCGATGTTTGCCACCGAGATCGCCCCGACAAGCATCCAGATTCCAATTCCCATCATGACCACGACTCCCAGGTAGACAATTTGTGTCGTCATCTGCAGTCAGACCCCAAAAGCCGAGCCAAGCGGTCGGCCTATAATCCCTTGCTTGAATGCAAAGATAAATCAAAGCTATGTCGATTGTCAAGTCTGTGTCTAGATTTATCTTGACAAATCATATACATCATGTTATTATGGGGTTCGTTAAGGGCCAATGGTGGCCCGAATGGGTTGCGGAAACGAAGCATATCGCTTCAAAAGGAGAAAAGGCATGAGCACAGTTCTGAGGACATCGGTGG
>VFKU01000643.1 GCA_009885415.1 Rhodothermota bacterium | reverse complement strand
GTGGACGCCCTCCTGGCCTCCCCGCACTACGGCGAGCGTCAGGCGCGCCGCTGGCTCGACGCAGTGCGCTATGCCGACACCAACGGCTACGAAAAAGATCGCGCGCGCTCGATCTGGCCCTACCGCGACTGGGTCATCCGCGCCTTCAACGACAACATGCCCTTCGACCAATTCGCCCTCGAGCAGATCGCCGGCGACCTCGTGCCCAACGCGACCGAGTCGCAAAAAGTAGCGACCGGCTTCCACCGCAATTCCATGTTCAACGAAGAGGGCGGGATCGATTCCGCCGAGGACTGGTACAAGCGCACCGTTGATCGCGCGAACACCACCGCAACGGTCTTTCTCGGCCTCACGATGCAGTGCGCGCAATGCCACAACCACAAATTCGACCCCATCTCGCAGCGCGAATATTTTCAGTTCGCCGCTTTCATCAACGACGCCGGCGAGGCTACGCTGCCGCTGCGCGACGACGCGATCGCTGCAAAGCGCGAGGCGGCGCTCCAGCAATCGCGCGGCCAGGAAAAATGGATCGCCTGGCTTGCGCGGCGCGACCCGGCGATCCAGGCCGACTTCGAGGCATGGACGAAGCGCATCGCGGAACTCGCAAGCGACTGGCGCGTGCTGAGACCGGTCGCTATGGAGTCCCGCTTCGGCGCGACGCTCAAGCAGCTCGACGACGGCTCCGTCCTCGCCACCGGCGACATCCCCAACCGCGATTTCTACACGCTCGAACTCGAACCTGGCCCCGGCGAGATTACGGCGTTGCGCCTTGAAGTCCTCCCCGACGAGAGCCTGCCCGGGCACGGCCCGGGTCGCGGTGTGATTCTCGCCGACGGGGATTTCCTGCTGACGGGGATCCACGCGACGCTCGTGTCCGGCAAGAAGGAGACGCCGCTCGAATTTGCAAACGCAACGCAAGACTTCGCCGCGAAGGACAACGAGGCCGCCAAGGCCCTCGACGATCGCGGCGACACCGGCTGGTCCATCAAAGGCGCGACCGGCAAGCCGCACGCCGCCGTCTTCGAATTATCGAGTGCGATCGCGCCCCGCGGCGCACGCCTGCGCCTCGTGCTCGACAACGACTACATCCACCAGCAAACGCTCGGCCGCTTCCGCATCTCAGTCACCTCGCGGCCAGCGCCCGTCGCAGCCTCCGGCGTTCCCGCAGAGGTCGAATCGGCCCTCTTGAAGACGCCCGACGCGCGCACGATCGAAGATCACTCGCGCATCGAGGAGCACTACGCGCTCGAAGTCGCGCCTGCGCTTGAGAAGTGGCGAAAGAAACTCGACACGATGCGCACCGCGCTCCCGGAATTTTCCACGACGCTCGTGATGACTTCGCGCGAGACGCCCCGTCCGACGCTCATCCGCCACCGCGGCGAATTCCTCAGCCCGGAGGACGAAGTTGGCCCAGGCGTGCCCGCCGTCTTGCCGCCGCTGCCCGAAGGCGTGGCGAAAAATCGCCTCGCGCTCGCGAAATGGATCGTTAGCGAGAAGAATCCGCTCACCGCGCGGGTCACGATGAACCGCCTGTGGGAGCAGGTCTTCGGCCGTGGACTCGTCGGCACGGTGGACGACTTCGGCACACGCGGCGATCGCCCGACGCACCCCGAATTGCTCGATTGGCTCGCGACTGAATTCGTGCGCTCCGGCTGGGACTACAAAGCCATGCACCGCTTACTGATCACCTCGGCCGCATTCCGCCGTAGCGCAAACGTGACGCCCGAGTTGTTGGAGAAGGATCCCGAGAACCAACTGCTCGCGCGCGGGCCGCGCATCCGCCTCGAGGCCGAGATCATCCGCGATACCGCGCTGGCCGCCGCGGGCCTGCTCGATTCGCGCATCGGCGGGCCCAGCGTGCATCCGCCGCAGCCCGAGGGCGTCTCGGAATTGGGCTTCGACGGTTCGCGCTGGCCGACGAGTTCCGGGCCCGACCGATACCGGCGCGGCCTGTATACCTACATGAAACGCACCACGCCCTATGCGGCGGCGCTCACCTTCGACGCGCCCTCCGGCGAGGAAGTCTGCACGCGCCGCGCGCGCACGACCACGCCGCTGCAAGCCCTCGTGCTGCTGAACGACGAGGTCTACGTCGAGGCCGCGCAAGCGATGGCCCGGCGCGTCATCGAGAGTGGGGGATCGACCACCGCGAGGATCGCGTACGTCTTTCAGTTGTGCCTCGGCCGTCCGCCGGACGCTACGGAGAAAGCGCGCATCGCAGATTTTTTTGACGCGACCCGAAGCACCCTGAAAAGCGACCCGGCCCGCGCGAAAGAAATCGCCGGGCCGCTCGCTGTCTCAACACCAAAGCGGCTGCCCGATCTCGCCGCGTGGACGGCCGTTTGCCGCGCGCTGCTGAATCTCGACGAAACGATCACACGAGGATAAACGATGCCCGGCGACTCCGATACAGCAGCCATTCGTGAGCGACGCGAGGTGCTCGTCCGCGCCCACATGGCCGACGAAAACGATCTCGATTTCGTCAAAGTGCTCAGTACCTTCCCACATCCGCGCTACGAAATCATCCCCACCGGCGCGGTCTACGACGGCAACGACGAAGTCAACGCCTACTACCGCGACTCGCGCACGGCCTTCCCCGATCAGCGCAACGAAATCATCGCCCTGCGCCACGCGGACGACGCCGTCATCGTCGAGTTCTGGCTGCGCGGCACGCAGCTCGGGCCCTTCCGCGGCCTGCCGCCGACCGGCAACCCCTTTGAATGCCGCATGACCGCTTTTTTTTATTTTCGAGGGCGAGCGGCTCGTCTGCGAGCGCGTATACTTCGATTCGATGACGATGCTGCGCCAACTCCTCAAAGGCATCACCTGGAAGAAACCGTCCGGCCTCATCACGCTCGTCAAGATGTTGCGCGGCGTGCGAAAGGGACTCGCATGAAAAACGACCTCAACAAGCATCCGTCCGCATATCGTAGGGGCGGCCCCCCGTGGCCGCCCTTTGAACGTTGCGCAGCCGGCGGTATAGGCAGGGCGGC
>VFKU01000857.1 GCA_009885415.1 Rhodothermota bacterium | reverse complement strand
GGGGCTCTACTTCCGGACGCTGCGCCAGATGCGCGAGGCGCGCGAATCGCTCGACCGGCAGGGCGTGCCGGCCTTCGAGTCCGACGTGAAACCCGAGGACCGATTTCTCATGGAGCGCTTCGTGCGGGGCTCGTGCGTAATTGAGGGCGAGGCGGTTGCGAAATCGGGGTTTGTCGAGTTTGTGAATCCTTCGATTCGGGCGTCGGAGGAGACGCCGGCATTTCGGTTGGTGTCGCTCGACATCGAGACGCACGGGTTCGAGGGGGCGATCTATTCGATCGGGGTGGCGTCGCCACGAAGCGAGCGGTGCTTCATGTTGGGCGCGGGCGCGAATACCGAGACAGTTTTGTATTTTCCCGACGAGAAGGCCCTACTCGAAGCCTTCTTCGCGTGGCTTGCGAGCGACGACCCCGATCTCATCCTTGGCTGGAACGTCGCCGATTTCGATCTGAATTTTATCCAGAAGAAATGCGACGAACTCAGAATTCCGTTCCGCATGGGCCGCGCGAACACTAAGGCCTTCATGCTCGCCGCGAACTCGCCGGGCCAGTCTGCGATCGCCAAGGTGCCCGGCCGCGTCGTGCTCGACGGCATTCATCTCCTGCGTCTCGGTTTCTGGGACTTCGAGAGCTACGCGCTCGACCACGTCGCCTCCGAGATGCTCGGCCGCAAGAAACTCATCACCGGCGAGAAAGATCGTCTCGCCGAAATCCGCCGGATGTTCCGCGAGGACAAGCCCGCGCTTGCCGCCTACAACCTCGAAGACTGCCGGCTCGCGCTCGAAATTTTCGAGAAGGCGCGCCTGGTCCACTTCGCCGCCGAGCGCGCGCGGCTCACCGGCCAGGCGATGGACCGCCAGGGCGGCTCGGTCGCGGCCTTCGATTTCCTCTACCTGCCGCGCCTGCACCGCGAGGGCTGCGTCGCGCCGGACGTGGGCACGGCCCTGCCCGAGGCGAGCCCCGGCGGCTACGTGATGGAGTCCGTGCCGGGGCTGTACGACAACGTGCTGGTGTTGGATTTTAAGAGCCTATATCCGAGCATCATTTGGACGTTTAAGATCGATCCGATGGGGCTCGCGCGGCCGGGGGAGGATCCGGTGCCGGGATTTGGCGGGGCGCAGTTCAATCGGGAGCGGCACATCTTGCCGGGATTGGTAGAGGAGTTGTGGCGCGCGCGCGACGCCGCCAAGCGCGACAAGAACACCGCGCTCGCGACCGCGATCAAAATCATCATGAACAGTTTGTACGGCGTGCTCGGCACTTCGGGGTGCCGGTTTTTCGATTCCAGGCTCGCGAGTTCCATTACGCTGCGTGGACACGACCTCATCCGCCGCAGCCGCGAATGGATCGTGGCGCAGGGCCTGCAAGTCCTCTACGGCGACACGGACT
>VFKU01000601.1 GCA_009885415.1 Rhodothermota bacterium | reverse complement strand
CGGGTCGGGGGTGTCGCCCTGGTGGATGTAGGGGAAGCCGAAATGTTGGCCAGGCGCACTGAGGCGATTCAGCTCATCGCCGGGGATGTCTTCGCCGAGGAGGTCGCGGCCGTTCTCGGTGAACCAGAGTTCCTTCGTCTGCGGGTGCCAATCGAAGCCGACGGTGTTGCGCACGCCCTTGGCGATCACCTCGCGGCCGGTCCCGTCGGGATTCATGCGGGTGATGCTGGCGAAGAGTTCCTCGTTGGGGAAGTCGCAGACGTTGCACCACGCGCCCTGCGGGACATACAGCTTGCCGTCCGGCCCAAAGGCGATGAACTTCCAGCCGTGGTGGCCCTTTTCGGGAAACTCGACGGGCAAAACGACCGGCGCGGGCGGGTGATCGAGCTGCGCCTCGATGTTGTCGAAACGGACGATGCGGCTGACGACGGAGACGTACAAAGCGCCGTCGCGAAACGCGACGCCCGCAGGCATATCGAACTTCGTCCCGTCCGAAAGCTCGCCGGGCCCGTGGATCGTGTACGTCTTATCGGCGACCTGATCGCCGTTCGTATCGACCACGGCATACACGCTGTCCGCCTCGCGCGAGCCGACGAAGAGCGTGCCCTTCGGGCTGAGCGTCATCGCGCGGGGATTGTCTATGTTGTCCGCGTAGATCGAAATCTTGAAGCCCGCAGGTAACTTTATTTTCGAGAGGTTCTCCGCCGCGTCGGAATACACATGGGTGCTGAGCGTGGCCAACGCCGTGAACGTAATGGCAACAAACCGGGACTTAAAGCACATGAGTCGGAACTCCTAGACCTCGACCAGAGAAGCGAACACGATGCCAGAGGCGTCCGACCTCGTGCAACGAGCGGGCCGATGGCAACAACCCGCCCGATATAGTAAGGGAGCCTCGCGAAAACGCGTTACTTCCGCACAAGCGATGCGAGCACCTCGACGTGCGGCGTGTGCGGGAACATGTCGACGGCCCAGAGGCGCTCTAGTTGGTATGCCTTGAGAAATTCCGGGAGTTCGTCGCGCAGGACGGTGGCCTTGCACGAGACATACAAAATGCGAGGCGGGGCGCAGTCGAGCAGGCGCTGAATCGGCTTCGGGGTGAGTCCGCTGCGGGGCGGGTCGACGACGGCGACGGAATTTCGCTCCATCCCGCCGTTTTCGGCGAGTCCCTGGAGGTACTTGCGCATTTGGCCCGTGGTGAAGAAGACGTTGTCGATGCCATTGAGCTGCGCGTTGTGCTCGCCGTCGGCGGTGGCGGAGGGCTCGCTCTCGGCCGAGCGCACGATCTGTACGAGGTCGGCGCAGGAAAAAGCGATGCCGCCCGCGCCGCCGTAGAGATCGTAGAGGATTTTTGCGCCGGAGCCGCGGACCCACTGGCGGATTTCGCCGTAGAGCAGCTCGGCGGCGAGGGTGTTTGTCTGAAAAAAACTGAAGGGCGAGATACGGAACTTCAACCGCCTCTCCCCCACTCCATCCGGCACGCGCATCTCCTCGTGGATGTGCGCGGCCCCGGCGAGCGTCTCGATGCGATCCGCGAAAGCGCCGCGCGCGGAACGGCTAAATACGCCGCGAAAGATCGCGTGCGCGGGCCAGGCCTGCGCGACGGCGTCGAGGAATCCTTGCGGATTCCACTCGCCCTCGTTGGTAAACAGCGCGACCATGCGCTCGCCCGTACGCTTGCCCTCGCGCACGAGAAGCGCCCGGAGGAAACCGTTTGCGCCGCGCGAGTCCACCGCGCGCAGGCCCTCGCGGCGATACCAGTGGCGCACGGCGTCGAGCAGCGCGTCGCAGCCCTCCGGCGCGATGAGGCACGTCTCGATATCGATCGGTTCGTACCACTTGCCCGGCCGGGTAAAACCGACGACCGTCTCGCGCGGAAAATCTTTCGGCGGCGGCTCGGGGTAATGCTTCAGCGCGAAATTGAAGTCCACTTTGTTGCGGTAGTTCCACACAATCGGCGAGGCGAGAATTGGGATCTCGCCGGACCAGAATTTCGAGAAAAGCTCATGAAGGTATTTCTGCTTCGCTTGCAGTTGTCCGGCGTAGGACACGTCCTGCGACTGGCAACCGCCGCAGTCGCCAAAATGCGGACAGCGGCGATCGGCGAGGATATCTGGGCCGGTCACTGCGGACCCGCTTGCCGGATTTCAACGCGGCACGCGCCGTCCGCGATCTCGGCCCAAGCGTAGCGCCCTTCCATGAAGGGGCCGGGGTTCACGAGCGTGGAGGCTCCAAGCTGGTCTGTGCCCTGCGCCTCGTGGATGTGGCCGGAGAAGCACAGCAGCGGCTTGCGCGTCTCGATGAAAGCCCGGACGGCGGCGCTGCCGACGTGGAGCCCGATGCTGGCGAGGTCGGTGACGGTACCGTGCGGGGGCTGGTGCGACACGAGCACGAGCGGCGCGCCGGCGGGTGCGCCGTCGAGCGCGGTGTCGAGGTGCTCCGCGATTTCCTCTTCGCTCCATTCGTTCAGCGTCCGCACCGGGCAAGGCAAGGAGCCGCCGAGCCCGGCGAAGACGACGCCGTCGACAACCTGATGGCTCCGGTGAAGGCAGAGACCTTCGTCGATGAGGTACTGCTCCACATCGCGGCGATCACAATTGCCCATCACGGCCAGCACCCTCGGGTTGTGGGCGCGGACGGCGTCGACGATGCGCGCGGCGTCGTCGCGCCGGCCGAAGTTCGTCAGGTCGCCCGGCAAGAGCACGAGGTCGGCGGCGCGCAACTCGGCGGCGATGGTCTGCGTCGCGTCCACCTTCCCGTGAATGTCGGTCAACGCGATAATTTTCACGCGCTCAATCCTTTGCTGGCAGACGCGCCGCATCTTAACGCAGAATGCCATCGCGGAAACAGGCCACGGTTGAACACGGCGAAGGCTTGAGTTAGTCTCAAGCGCATTCTAGGGGGCGTCTTTGATGTATATGGCGTGGGCAGTGGTCGCGGTGGCGACCATCGTGATCGCGAGCAGCGCGGGCGGCGTGTGGCTAAGTCGGCGCCGGCGCGTGCTTCACGGAGATCAAGACGGGATAGGCGACCCCGCGGCGCGCCGCGAGGAAAAAGAGGCGGCGCTTGAACGTATTCAGGTGGCGGTGACTGATCTGCTCATGGGCGTGACGGGCAGCCTGAATTTGATGACCGGCGACTCGACGAAGTACGGCCGGGCGCTGGAAGTACACCAGCAGACCCTTGAGCGCATGGCGACCATCGAAGACCTTCGCGAACTCGAACGACGCCTGCTCGAACAGGTCAAGGAGGTCCAGTCGGCGAACGATCGGTACCGGCGCGATCTGGACGCGGCGAACACACGCGTTCAGGAACAGCAGAAAGACCTCGAGCAGATGCAGGGCAGCATCGGCATCGATTTTCTGACGGAGTTGCCAAACCGCCAGCGGCTGGATGAGTACATGCGGGAGCTGATGAGCCGCGCAGAACGGTATCAACAACGTTTTTCGCTGGTGCTGCTCGATATTGACCACTTCAAAGCCATCAACGACGAGCACGGCCACGCGGCGGGCGATCGCGTGTTGCGGGCGATCGCGCAGTTGCTCTCGGATAACAAGCGGGCAAGCGACTTCCTGGCGCGTTACGGCGGGGAGGAATTCGTGCTGCTGCTGCCCGAGACAACGCTGGAGAACGCGGTGGCGCTCGCGGGAAAACTCCGCGAACGCGTCAGTTCGCGGAACTTTCAGTTTCAAACGCAGCCGATCCGGCTCACGCTGAGCGCCGGGGTTGGCGAGGTGCTGCCCGGAAACGATACGGCGGAATCGCTCTTCGAGCGGGTCGACAAGGCGCTGTATCAGGCGAAGAATGACGGCCGTAACCGCGTTTGCGTGGCCGCTACGCCTGCGGCTTCGGCCTGATCGGCCGTTGCGCGCGGCGCGCGCCGCGTGACAGAATGCGGACATGGGCGCGACTGAACTGACGAAACAAAGCGTGCGAGTTTTGCTCCCCGCCCGGCCGCCCGAGGGACACAAGGGCAATTTCGGGCATGTCTTTGTCATCGCTGGATCGCAAGGCTTCACTGGCGCTGCGAAGATGGCCGGGCTTGCGGCGGCACGAAGCGGCGCGGGCCTGGTGACGCTGGGCGTGGCGAAGTCGCAGAGCGATGTCGTCGCGACAGGTACGCTGGAACTCATGACTTTGGCGCTGCCGTCGAATCGCGCGGGATCGCTCTCCGCCGAGGCACTGCGCCCGGCGCTGCACTTCGCGCAGGACAAAAGCGCGGTGGCGATCGGCCCTGGCTTGTCGCAGAATCCGGGAACGCAGACTTTCGTGCGCGCCTTCCTCGCGCGTTGCGCGCCGCCGATGGTCATCGACGCAGACGCGCTGAATGCACTCGCCGGCCACATGGCCTCGCTCAAGAACGCGGCCTCACGAAGCATACTCACGCCGCATCCCGGCGAGATGGCGCGGCTCTGCGCGTGCAGCACGGCCGAGGTGCAGAAGGATCGCGAGGGCATTGCGTCGCGATTCGCGCAGAAGCACCGCTGCGTGGTGGTGTTGAAGGGGCATCGGACAGTGGTTGCGGGTCCCGAGAGCGAGGTCTTCGTGAATCCAACGGGGAACGCGGGCATGGCGACGGGCGGGACGGGCGATGTGTTGACGGGGATGATCGGCGGGCTGCTGGCGCAGGGCCT
>VFKU01000489.1 GCA_009885415.1 Rhodothermota bacterium | reverse complement strand
CCGGATTCAACACGGCTGCCCGGAACAGCCTCGAAGTGCGCCGGGCCGAGTGCGGTGCGATCGGGAAGCGGGCCCATGGTCGCTTCGACGCCGATGAGGATGTCGCGGCGTCGTAGCTCCCAATCGGCCGGCGAATTTACCGGCTGCTCACGGCCTGCCTCGTCGACGAAATACACGACGCGGCGGTGGTCTTGTGCGCGAGGCTGGGGTGGGTCGGCGGCGCGGGCGGCGGATCCGAACGCGAGAAGCGCGGCGAGCGAGACGCAGGAGACCGCGCGCGAAACGAGGCGCCTGGTTATCGGCTGAATTCGCAGGGGCATGTTTGACCTCGCGGCGGAGGTGCCGCTGGGGCCATTCTAACGCGGTCGCGTTTCTATGAGTTTGTCACGCCGGGCCGCCGCCGCATTCGGTGGAATTACGGCTTTGCGGCGTGTGTTATACTCTGGGTCGTGGAGATCCGGCTTATGAAATATTTGTTGGCGGTGCTTCTTCCTGTGGCCTTGTCGGGCTGTATGTTGGAATTGCTGACGACGACGGCGATTCAAGGCGAGTTGGCGGCGAAAAACGCGCAGGCGGGCGCGGCGGCACTTAATCATGTGAAAGAGGGCCAGGCGCGGACCCAAGCGGAGTACGCGATTCGGGCGTATCAGGCGGAGAAGGGATCGTACCCGGCTTCGCTCTCGGTGTTGGTGCCGGAGTTTTTGCCGGCGCTCCCGAAGCATCCCGACGGATCGCCTTACGGCTACGACGCGACAAGCGGGCGCTTGCTCGATTCGCCCGCGGCGCAGACGATTCCGTTCACTGCGGAAGACGGGCAGAACCTGAAGCGGATCGAGGACGCGATCTTTGCGTATTGGCAGGCGACGTCGAATTATCCGCCGACCTTGGAGGCGCTGCAGCCGGCGTATTTGAGCCAGGTGCCGGCGCTGAGTTCGGGCGGGGCCTTCGTTTATGATCCGCAGACCGGCGCGGTTTACCATCCGAATGATTTGCAGCCAGCGGCGGCCGCGGCGCGCCGGGCCGGCGGTGGCGGCGGGGCGGGTGTTCGTCACCGACTTCGAGGCAACCCAGGCGCGGAGCGGCACCGAACGCGCGTTGTGCCTCGACGAGCTCTCGTGGCGGTGGTGGTGGCTCTGG
>VFKU01000020.1 GCA_009885415.1 Rhodothermota bacterium | reverse complement strand
CAGGCCAGCGTGTTCGCGCCGCACTTGGGCGGGCCGTGCTATCGCTGCCTCTATCCCGAACCGCCGCCGCCGGGCATGGTGCCGAGTTGCGCCGAGGGCGGCGTGCTGGGCATTTTGCCCGGCATTGTCGGGTTGATTCAGGCGAACGAAGCGGTGAAGCTGATCCTGGGTCAGGGCACGCCGCTGATCGGGCGGCTGTTGCTTTTCAATGCACTCGACATGAAGTTCCGCGAGCTGAAGTTGAAGAAAGACCCGAGCTGCCCGATCTGCGGGCCGAATCCGACGGTGACAGCGCTGATCGACTACCAGGAATTTTGCGGCGTACCGAAGACGGACGCGCCGGCGACGGAA
Organism: Rhodothermota bacterium; assembly: GCA_009885415.1. Lineage (GTDB taxonomy): Bacteria > Hydrogenedentota > Hydrogenedentia > Hydrogenedentales > VFKU01. Next base: position 5,032 of record VFKU01000020.1, on the reverse strand, counting down.
GAGAACCTTGCGGCGGACGAGATTTCGCCGGCGCAGGTCAAGGCGCGCATGGCGCGGGGCGATGATTTCGTGTTGATCGACGTGCGCGAGCCGCACGAGTGGCAGATTGCGAAGATCGAGGGAGCGAAACTGATCCCGCTGGGCCAGCTCGAGAGCCGGCTAGGCGAACTCGATCCGGACGCCGACATCGTGGTGCATTGCAAAATGGGCGGGCGCAGCGCGAAAGCGCAGGACATGATGTACGCCAATGGGTTCACGAACGTGAAGAACATGGTCGGAGGCATCCTCCGCTGGGCCGATGAAGTCGATCCGTCTACTGCGAAGTATTAGCGCATTGCGCCGGGGCGCACGAACGTCTCGCGCGCGAAGTGTGTTGATTTCCACGGCCCCCGCTTCGTGCGGGGGCCGTGCTCTATGGCGCCGGGGGGACTCGGCGGAATCGTCGTGCGTCCAACCGAGAAGGACCCGCTGAAGATGTCAGCGCCTGGAACTCCGAACCCGGCGTCGCCGGCGCCCTCGCAGGGCAGCCCGCGCACGCTGGGGCCCATTTCCGATCTCGAACGCCATCTGCCGGCCGAGTGGTGGCGGACCTTGTTCAACGCGGTGTACCTCAAGACCGACGGCGATGTGGTGGAGAACCACCAAAATACGATTCAGGACATCAGCCGGATGCTCGAGCTGACGGGCCTGGGCCCCGAGGCAGAGATCGTGGATCTCTGCTGCGGCCAGGGCCGGCACGCGATCGAGCTGGGCACGCGCGGGTTCACGAAGGTGACCGGTGTGGATCGCTCGCGCTACCTCGTGCGGCTCGCTCGCAGGCGCGGACAGAAGATGGGGCTGAACATCGGCTTTAAGGAAGGCGACGCGCGCAAGTTCCGCTATCCGCCGGCCTCGGCCGATTGCGTGACGCTCTTCGGGAATTCCTTTGGCTACTTCGAGCGCGCGGAGGACGACGTGGCGGTGCTGCGCGCCGTGCGGCGGATACTGAAGCCCGGCGGCACCGTGGTGCTCGACCTGGTGAACGGGGCGTGGATGCGGGAGAACTTCGAGCCGCGCACGTGGGAATGGATCGACCAGAACCATTTCGTGTGCCGCGAGCGCGCGATTGCGTCGGACGGCCACCGGTTGATCTCGCGTGAAGTGGTGACGCATGCGGAGAAGGGCGTAATCGCGGACCAGTTCTACGCCGAGCGCTTGTACACTTTCGAGGAAATTCGCGCGCTGCTCGCGCGCATGGGCTTCGTCGAGATCCGCCGCGAGGAAGCGCCGAGCGCCCTCTCGGACCGCAACCAGGATCTGGGGATGATGGCGAACCGCATGTTCATCGTTGCGCGGGCGCCGGCGGCGAGCTTGCCGGTGGCGCGGCGCGGGGCCTACATTCCTAAGGTGACGGTGCTCTTCGGCGATCCAAGCATGCCGGACCTGGTCAAGCTCGGCGGCCAGTTCAACGCGGCCGATTTCGACACCATCAACCGGCTGAAGGCGGCGCTCGACGAGTTGAAGGAGTATTCGTTTACGTATTTCAGCGATCACTCCGGGCTGATCGATTTCTTGCGGAAAGAGAAGCCGCAGTTCGTTCTGAATCTGTGCGACGAGGGCTATAAAAACGATGCGTTCAAGGAATTGCACGTGCCGGCGCTCTTCGAGATGCTCGGCATACCGTACAGCGGCGCCGGCCCCTGCACGCTGGGCATGTGCTTCAACAAGTCCTACGTGCGCGCGATCGCGGAGCCGCTCGACATTCCGGTGCCGCTCGAGACTTTCCACGGCTCGGACGACCAGGCCGCCACGCTGCCGTCGATTTTCCCCGTGCTGCTCAAACCGAACGCGGGCGATTCGAGCCTGGGGATCACGAAGGACTCTGTCGTGAGCAATCAGCAGGAGTTCATGGCTTATTGGGAGCACCTGCGCGCGACCTTCCCCGATCGCGATATTTTGGTGCAGGAGTTTCTCAACGGCCAAGAGTACACGGTCGGCATCATCGGGAATCCGGGCATGCAGATGACGATTCTGCCCGTGCTCGAGGTGGACTACTCGGGGCTAGAGTCCGGCCTGCCGCGGATTCTGGGCTACGAGTCGAAATGGGACCCGGAGTCGCCGTATTGGTCGGAGATCAAGTATCACGAAGCGAAACTTTCCGAGCAGAAAAAGCGCACGCTGATCGATCGCGCGCAGTTGCTCTTCGAGCGGCTCGATTGCCGCGACTACGCGCGTTTCGATTTTCGCGCGGACGCGAACGGCGAGATCAAATTGCTCGAGGCGAACCCGAACCCCGGCTGGTGCTGGGACGGGAAGATGAACATCATGGCCGGGTACGCCGGTATGACCTACGCCGACATGCTGCGGCTGATCCTCGACGCGGCGCAGGCGCGCTATGCGCTCGCGCCGCAGGCGGCGACGGTCGCAATGCAGGCGATGGCGAGTTGATTGGGAGGGTCGCGCTCCCGCGCGACCGCGGTTGGATACACAGACTTTATTCCGAGAGGTGACAACGATGACGACGACATGGAAAGAGAAACTGGCGGCGCGGACCGAGCCGGAGCTCGCGCGCGAGATCGATATATTCGAAGCGCAGATGGAGCTGCGCAAGCGCGGCGAGCTCGAGGAGAAGATTTTCGCCGAGCAGCGCCTGCGGCGCGGGGCCTACGGCCAGCGCTACGACAACGGCCAGCGGCACGACGGTATCGAGCAGCGCGCGATCGATTTCGGGCGCAGCCTGACGAAGGGCCCCGAGACCTTTTTCGACGCACCGGGCATGATCCGGATCAAGATTCCTTTCGGCGGACTGAGCGCCGAACAACTCGATGTGATGGCCGATCTCGCCGAGGAATACTCGGTCAACAACCTGCACGTGACGACCCGGCAGGACATCCAAATGCACTACATCCACATCGAGACCGCGCCGGACTATTTCCGGCGGCTCGCGGCGGTGGGGATCACGACGCGCGAGGCCTGCGGCAATGCGGTGCGCAATGTGACCGCGTGCCCCTACTCCGGCATTTGCACGGACGAGACTTTCGATGTGACGCCTTATGCCCAGGCGTTGATGAAATTCTTGCTGGGCCATCCCGATACGATGGACTTTGGACGCAAGTTCAAGCCGGCCTTTTCCGGCTGCGCGCACCACGCTTGCGGGCTGGTGAACATGCACGATTTCGGCGCGGTGGCCAAGGTGAAGCACATCGACGGCAAGGCCGTGCGCGGCTTCAGCGTGTACGTTGGCGGCGGGCTCGGCGCCGTGCCGCACGACGCGAAACTTTTCGACGAATTCGTGCCCGAGCATGAACTGCTCCCGGTCGCACAGGGAATCGCGCGCGTGTTCGCGCGGCTTGGCGAAAAGAAGAACCGCGCGCGGGCGCGCATCAAGTTCGTCGTCGCCAAGCTTGGCATCGAGAAATTCCGCGAGGAAGTGCGCAAAGAAATGGTCATCATGCCCTTCGACCCGCGCTGGGCCGGCTTGATCGAGGAACTGCGCGACGGGATGAACGACCAGCCGCTGCACCCTGGCAAGGCGTTGAACGGCGCGGCGTTGCCGGCGGGTTTCGCGGCGTGGCGCGCGACGAACGTATACCCGCAGCGGCAGCCGGGCTATGTTGCGGCGGTGATCACGCTGCCGCTGGGTGACTTCTCGTCGGCGCAGGCGCGGCGGCTGGCGGATCTCGCGCGGAAGTATTGCGGCGACACGATCCGCGCGACGGTGGACCAGAATCTGTTGTTCCGCTTCATCCCTGAGGCGGACATTGTGAAGTTCTACAGCGACCTGGCGGCAATCGGCCTGGCCGAGCCGGGCGCGAAGACGATCGTCGACGTGACGGCCTGCCCGGGGACCGATTCCTGCAAGCTGGGGATTTCGTCAAGCCGTGGGCTCGCGGCGGAGTTGCGCAAGCGGCTCACGCAAAAGAACGCGATGCTAGATGAGGCGATCGGCAAGCTACATATCAAGATCAGCGGCTGCTTCAATTCCTGCGGCCAGCACCACATTTCCGACATCGGGTTTTATGGCGTGAACCGCAACGTCGCGGGCCGCTCGGTGCCGCACTTCCAGGTGATCCTCGGCGGACAGTGGACCGAGAACGCGGCGTCGTATGGGCTTGCGGTCGCAGCGATTCCGTCGAAGAACATCCCCGAGGTGGTCGATCGCATTACGGGGCGCTACGCGCGCGAGCGGACGGCCGGCGAGACTTTCCAGGCGTACATCAAGCGGCTCGGCAAGCGAGAGCTGAAGGACATGTTCGACGATCTGGCCGAGGTGCCGTCGCACGAAGTGGACCCCGGTTTCTATCAGGACTGGGGCGATACGCGCGAATACACCCACGGCGATCGCGGCAAGGGCGAGTGCGCGGGCGAGGTGGTGAGTTTGGTGGACTTCAATTTGGCGGAGTCCGAGCGCGAGGCCTTCGAGGCCTCGGTGTTGCTCGAAGAGGGCAAGTTTCCGCAGGCGGACGCGATGGCGTATCAGGCGATGCTCTCGGCGGCGAAGGCGCTGGTGAAGACGAAGTGGCTGGACGTGCCGAACGACGCCGAGCGCGTCGTCAGCGAGTTTCGCGGGCGCTTCGTCGATACGAAACTTTTCGTGGCGAAGTTCGCCGGGGCGAATTTCGCGGACTACCTCTTCGTGCGTCATGCGCGCGGGGCGAAAGGCGTGGATCGCGAGGCCGCGCGGCAGGTGGTCGAGGAGGCGCAGCTTTTCATCGAGGCCGCGCACGACTGCCAGTCGCGGATGCAGAAAGAGATCAGCGGGATTAAGGTTTGAGAGTAGCGCGGGGATTTCGGCGGACGAGATTGCTTCGTCGCAGACCCCGCTCCTCGCAATGACAGTGTTGGGATAGGTTCGATCGATTCATAGTCGTGCTCGTGCGCGTCATCGTGCTCGTGCTCGACAGTTTTCAGAACGGGAGACGCGCAAGCACATCATGGACGAATTGAAGCAGATAGACCTGAAGATTTTCGCGAAGAGCGCGGAGGGCGTTGACACCGGGGCCTTCATGGGCGTGTTGCAGCGGTGGATTCAGCGCCGCGCGGTGCCGGGTGT
>VFKU01000613.1 GCA_009885415.1 Rhodothermota bacterium | reverse complement strand
TCCTTCGCCACCACCACCCGCGGCCTCCGCCGCGAAATCCCGCCGATGGTCCTCTTCGAAAAAGCAAAACGTCTCGGCATCTGGAACCCCGCCGACATTGACTTCAGCCAGGACACGCGCGATTGGAAAAAACTCAACGCCGACCAGCAAGACTACGTCCTCTACCTCGCCTCGCAATTCCAGGCCGGCGAAGAAGCCGTCACCCTCGATCTGCTCCCCCTCATCAACGTCATCGCCCGCGAAGGACGCATCGAAGAAGAAATGTTCCTCACCACCTTCCTCTGGGAAGAAGCCAAACACGTCGACTTCTTCAACCGCTTCCTCACCGCCATCGGCGCCCCCGCCGACACCACCAGCCACCACACCCCCTGCTACTCAAAAGTCTTCTACGAAATCCTCCCCGAACGCCTCATGGCCCTCACCGACAATCCCTCCCGCGAAAACCAGGTCCGCGCCGCCACCACCTACAACCTCGCCGTCGAAGGCATCATGGCCGAAACCGGCTACTTCATGTGGTACTCCATCATGGACCAAAACAACATCCTCCCCGGCGCACGCCAAGGCATCCGAAACATCCAACTCGACGAATCAAGACACATCGCCTACGGCGTCTTCCTTATCTCAAGACTCCTCCACGAAGAACCCGCCCTCTGGTCCGTAGTCGAAGAAGTCATGGCCGAAATGCTCGAAGCCTCCCAAACCATGACCCTGCAAGCCCTAGAGAAATACGCCGCCCACCCCTTCGGCTTCGACCCCACCGACACCACCAACTTCGCCGCCGCCCAATGCACAAAACGCCTCAACCGAATCAACAAAGCCCGAGGCCGCTCCCTCGAAGAACTCTACAAATCCACCAACCTAATCATCGAAGAAGGCGACGCATAAGCAACCCGTAGGGCGGGTCTCGACCCGCCAAACCAAAACCAGTCGCCTCGCTTCCTTGTCATTCTGAGCAAAGCGAAGAATCTCCCCGTCCGCAAACCTATCGCCGACGATAGGTCAAGAGACTCGCTTCAGACTAGTAGGGTGGGCGTCTCCGCCCGCCCTTTGAACTCTCAGATGAAACCGGAGACCGCGTTCCGCGTATCGACAATCATCGGGCCCGAATTCTCAATCGGAACCACTCCGCCACCATGTCTTCTTCCATCTCGCTGCTCGCGATCGCCAAGACTAGATCGTAGAGCTCTTCATCCGAAGCGTCCAGATCCAACGCGTTCTGATTCAAAAACGTTTCGCAGGCGACCGCCGCGACCCGCTTGTTTCCATCAACGAAGGGATGGTTCTTAGAGATTCCGACGAGATACGCCGCCGCGAGCCGCGCTAGAGCAGTCGATTCGCCTTCATATGCGAACACATTACGCAGACGCGCAAGCGCCGAAGTCAGCAGCGAAGCATCGCGGATTCCGTCCTCGCCGCCATGCTCCGCGATTTGCCGGCCGTGTATCGCGAGCGCGACCTGTTCACTGATCCAAAGGGGTTCCTTCATCGCTCATTCAGCCAATTTCCGGAGCATGGTCCGCCGCCGCCGCATCACCC
>VFKU01000663.1 GCA_009885415.1 Rhodothermota bacterium | reverse complement strand
TTTCATCTTTTCCGTCAAGTCTAATATGGAATGTTTAGACCTGACCCCAACTTCCCCCCAAAACTACTCTGTCTACGACATCCAGCGGGCGCTGGAGGAGTCCGGAAAGAGCCTGAGCCCAGCCGCCATTTCTCAGACGCTCGTGGAGGAAGGATTTGCCCGACTGCCGCGGCGGTCCGACGAGGAACGACCGCCAGCGCTACGCGCAACACCGGCTGCTGTTGCCGATGTGCGGCAATTGGATCTCACCGCCCGGTCTTTTCGAACACGGTTCGGTGGATTGTTCCTTTTCTTGCCCTTTCTTGCTCAGATCCCTCTGGACGAGTTGTTGAGCAAGTCCCGCTTTCCCGGGTCGCGAATGATTCCCGCCAGTGTTGCCATACGATCCCTGCTGGCGATGAAGTTGTACGGTAGCGCACGGCATAGTCACGTCATGAGCTCCGTCTTTGACGAAGGGCTGGCTCTGTTCGCCGGCCTGAATGTGATTCCCAAGCGTTCCTTCCTCACCGAATACAGTTGCCGCATTCCTCCACAGTGCTATCCCGCGTTTATGAAGCAGTGGTTTGACGCCATGGCCAACCTGGGAATCGATCGCGGCGTCTCCTTTGATCTGGACTTCCACACGATTCCCTATCACGGAGATGATGCTCTGGTGGAAAAGCACTATGTGTCCAAGCGGAGCCGCCGCCAAAAAGGGATTCTCGCATTCCTGGCTCAAGATGCAGATACACGCGTGTTCTGCTACGCCAACGGCAGCTTGCGAAAGGAGGACCAAAACGATGAGATCTTGCGCTTCGCCGAGTTCTGGAAGCAGCGAACAGGGAAGTGGCCCCAGGAGTTTATCTTCGACTCGAAGCTCACGACCTACGCCAATCTCAATCGCCTCAATGAGTGGGGCATCGATTTTATGACCCTACGCCGCCGTTCTCCTCAGATGGTTCAACAGATCCACCAGATCCCACTGTCGGCCTGGCGGCGCATCGAATTAACCAGCCTCTCGCGGGAATACCGCACGCCCCGCATCCTCGATCAAAGAATTACTCTGACCGACTATGCGGGCCCCATTCGCCAACTGGTCATTACCGATCTCGGCCACGAGGATCCCACGTTCTTGCTGACTAACCAACTGCGTCGTTCCGCCCCTCAGTTGATTGGACGCTACGCTCAACGCATGATCATTGAAAATGGCATCGCCGACGGCATTGACTTCTTCCATATGGACGCTCTCTCGTCGGCCGTGGCGATGAAAGTCGACTGTGATCTCCAGCTCACGCTGATGGCCAGCAGCCTCTACAGGCTTCTCGCATTGAAAGTTAAGAATGGATATCTGCGCGCTCACTCCCGTCATCTTTTCCGCGATTTCATCGACGCCACTGCCGCCGTCACCATCGGTGATTCGGAAATCGATGTACGTTTTCAGAAACGTGCCCACAATCCCCTGTTACTTGCTGCAGGCTTCGACCAGACCCATCAGCCGATTCCTTGGCTCGCCAACAAGCGCCTTCGTTTGTCGTTCGGATAAACGTCCGTGGTGTTAACTCAAATACCTAACATGGGAATTCAGGCTAGCCTCGATTTCCACAGTACCGCCAATCACCTAACGCTCGCGCACCGCGCTGTCCGGGGCAAGCCGCAGCCGGGGTCAGCGGGGCGCTGCGTTAGAGATTACAAGTACTGAACCAGCACAAGTGAGACTCCCACACTCCAGAGCATTAACCGCATCACGCGACCAAATGTACGGATCCTTGTGCCCTTCGAATCTATTTGAGACCCGTGTTGGCGGTGTAATGCCACACAATACATTGGATTATGATCGAGTGGATAACACAATATATTGACTCAGGATGAAGTTTATAGAATTGTCATGATGTGGATATAAATACTCGAAATTGTATAACGAAGTCTGCCGACACGGATTTCTTCCTCTCACCGGGGAATCCCATCCACCGCCAGTACGAAGCCCTTCGCTGCTATTTTGTCGAAAAGGTGGCTTCGCAAGAGGCCGCACGGCGCTTTGATTACTCTCCCGCCGCTTTTCGGGTCCTATGTCACGAGTTCCGGCACGATCCAGCAAAACGCGTCGGGTTTTTCCAGCAAGTCAAGCATGGTCCTCAGAAAGCACCGGCGCGGGATCGAGTCCGCGGGTTGGCTGTGGCCATGCGCAAGAAGAATCTCTCCGTCTACGACATCCAGCGAGATCTGGCCAGCGCTGGTCACGCTATCAGTATCAACGCGCTGACCGTGCTGCTGCGCGAGGAAGGTTTCGCACGCCTGCCGCGCCGGCGCGACGAGGAACGGCCAGCCACGCTCAAGGCCGAGGCTGCCGCCGTCGCCGATGTGCGTCAGTTAAGTGTTTCTCCGAGATCCTTCCGAACCCAGGCGGGCGGTCTATTTCTCTTCATTCCGCTGATGAAGGATCTGGATCTCCCCAAACTGGTGCGGGGTGTGCATCTGCCAGGGTCCGATATGATTCCCGCAGAGCAGGCCGTGCGTACCCTGTTGGCTCTGAAACTCATCGGTAAGGAAAGGAAGAGTCACGTCATGGACTTGGTCTTTGACGAAGGCATCGCGCTTTTTGCCGGACTCAACGCGGTCCCCAAGCGCTCCTATCTGGCGGCCTATGGCTCGCGTATTGGCCGGGACACGAACCTGCAGTTGATGGCAGCCTGGTTTAAGCACGTCCAGCGCGCGGGACTCCAGCGCGGCTCTTCAATCGATCTCGATTTTCATACCGTCCCTGCCAATACGCAGGAAGAGCCGCTGGAAAAGCACTACGTCTCCAGCCGCAGCCGGAGCCAGAAGGGCATTCTCGTTTTTTTGGCGCGCGATGCCACCCAACGGGTTCTTTGCTATGCCAACGCCGGGATTACCAAAGCTGAGCAACCCAGCGAGATCCTGCGTTTTGTCGACTTCTGGAAGCAGCAGACCGGAGCGCTGCCCACCGAACTGGTCTTTGACTCCCAACTCACAACCTATGCGCAGCTGAAGGAACTCAACCGGCGTGGCATCCTGTTTATAACCTTGCGGCGGCGTTCCAAGAAGATGCTCGGCGAGATCTGGAGCCGGCCGGCCTCCGCTTGGCGCCGGATCACGTTGCGCTCCTTGACCCGCAGTTTCCGGACTCCCAAGGTTCTCGATGAGCGCATTGAATTGAAGGAATACGGCAGCCCGTTGCGCCAAGTCACGGTCATTGATCTTGGCCACGAGGAGCCCACCATTTTGCTCACCAACAATTTCAAGATCAGCTGCTCGGACTTGATTACGCGTTACGCGCAGAGAATGCTTATCGAGAACGGAATCTCCGAAGCCATTCAGTTCTTCCATCTCGACACCCTCTCTTCCATGATTGGCCTCAAGGTCGACTTCGATCTCCAAATCACTCTCATGGCCAGTTCCCTCTATCGGCTCATGGCCCAGCGTATCGGTCGCGAATACAACAGATCTCAAGCAAAGAAGATCTTCAGAACCCTCTTGGATGTCTCGGCGACCGTCGTCGTTGAAGAGCACCGCGTCATCGTCAAGCTCGACAAACGCGCTCATAACCCTTACCTTGTTGCTTCCGGGTTGACCAACTCTCCGACTCCCATGCCGTGGTTCGCCGGTAAAGACATGGTCATCGAATCTTCTTAAACCGAACGTGCCTCGGCCCCTCCAAATGTTAGTTCTTTTCAGTAGCGTGGAAATCGAGGCTAGGCTTC
>VFKU01000916.1 GCA_009885415.1 Rhodothermota bacterium | reverse complement strand
TCGACGATATCCCTTTCGGTAAGATCTTAGATGGCGCGATTCGAGTCCTCGATTGCGATAACGATGGCGAGTAGGATAACGAATTCGAAAAACACCTCGTACCCCAGAATCGAGGCTCGTCGGAGCGGGAGATACGCATACATCCGGTCTGAGCGAGCGCCAACGGCGCACAACGGAGGAGCACCCACCATGGAAGATGAACTCAAATACCCTATCGGCCGCTTCAAAGTCCCCGCATTCATCACCCCCGAAGATTGCGAACGCTTCATCGCCGAGATCGCGCAAGCGCCCGCCCAACTCCGCAGCGCGGTCAAGGGACTGAGCGCCGTCCAGCTCGACACCCCCTATCGACCCGGCGGCTGGACCCTGCGCCAGGTCGTACATCATCTTCCCGACAGTCACATGAACAGCTACGTGCGCTTCATGCTCGCGAGCACCGAGGACGATCCCGTGATTCGCACCTACGAAGAACAGCATTGGGCAGAATTGCCCGAAGCGAAATCGGGCCCGATCGAAATGTCGCTCGCGCTCCTCGATGCGCTTCACGTCCGCTGGGTCGCCCACCTGAAAAATCTCGCCCCCGCCGATTTCTCCCGCGCCTTCGTCCATCCCAAACTCGGCCGCGTCCCCCTCGATCAGGCGCTCGCGCTCTACGCCTGGCACGGAAAACACCACATCGCGCACATCACCTCTCTTCGTGAACGAGAAGGCTGGTAGTGGTCGGCGATCCCTTAATTTTTTATATGCAAGAAAATGCCAGAAAAAAGATCCTCTCCTAATACATATATCGCTACCGTCACGAGATCCTGATAATAAGTCGCGGAGATCTCCTTGCAGTCCGGGCACCCCGCTCAACCCCCACGGAACCCCACAACCCTTCAAGATATACAGCAAGCATCGGAACACCCAGACCGCTGCGAAGGGTTAAAGTTGACGCCTTCGCGCCATTCTGGTATGATTCGCCGCATGGGGGCACGTCCGTTCGTCTTTTTTTCAAACGTAGAACCGCGTCCGGCCACAGTGTCGGCGCCATAGTGGAGGTCAGTCCAATGTTGAAGAAAGTAGCAAGAATTTCGGGGGGCCTAGTGTTGGTCCTGAGTTTGGCCGCATTCGCAACCGGATGCAAGAACAAGTCGGACGACATCAGCTTGCCGCCTGACGCCACGACGTCCGCGAACGACGGTCTTAACGGCAACACCGATGGTCTTCCGGTCATCGACGAGAACACGATCTTCGGCGACGCGGGCCTGAAGGCAATCTACTTTGACTACAACAGCTACACGCTTCGCGCTGACGCGATCGACACGCTGACGCAGAACGCTGGCATGATTCGCCAGGTGCCGGGCATCGTGATTCAGATCGAAGGCCACTGCGACGATCGTGGAACGCAGGAATACAATCTCGCGCTCGGCGAGAAGCGCGCGCTGGCCGTCCGCGAGTACTTGATCAAGCTCGGCATCGCGGCTGACCACATGATTACAATCAGCTACGGCGAAGAAATGCCCGCCGTCCAAGGCACAGGCGAGGCTGTCTGGGCGCAGAACCGCCGCGCTAAATTTAACAAAGCGATGTAATCCGGCCCCGAGCGGGGCGGTGAAGGAGGGGGTCCATGCGGTATCGTGACACTGCGATACTCGGGTGTCTATGCGCGGCCTTGGTATTTCCGGGCTGCGCGTCGGCGGGGCCGAGCGGCGACGATGATTTGCGAAGCACCGTCTTCGCGACGAATCGTATCGTCCAGAACCTCGACACCAATCTCTCGGGCACGGTCGCAAAATTGAGCGACACCGCGGCGACCATGGCCGCGCGCCTCGATACGACCGATGGCGAGTTGCGTCAATTATCCAGCCTCGCGGCGGAGAACCAGCGCAAGATCGAGCGCCTGCAATCCAGCCTCGATTCGCTCACCGCCACGCTCTATCGCCACTTCAACCTCTCGGCGCCGCAGCCCATCGCGGCGCCTGCCCTTTCGTTCCCGTCGCCCGGCCCCGCGCCGGCGCAGACGGGTGGGGTAGTCGTGCAGCCGCCGTCCACGCTTGGACAGCGGCCGGTAGCGCCAGTGTCGGCGGGACCCACAGAAATCCTGCCGCCGCTCGAAGGCGCCGCCCCGGCGATCACCGCGCCGCCGTCCACAGTGACGGCGCCGCCGGCGGCCACGCCGGGTGTGGACGAAGTGGAACACTATCGCGCCGCGCAGCAGCTTTACGCCCGCGAAGACTACGCCTCGGCCATGAAACAGTTTGACGAACACCTGAAGCTCTATCCGAACAGCGCCAATGCGGCGAACGCGGCCTACTGGAAGGCGCATTGTTCCTTCCGGCTGAACGACTATCCGCTGGCGATCCAGGGCTTCGAGGAGTTGCGGACGAAATATCCGACCAGCGACAAGGTCCCCACGGCCATGCACAATCAGGCTGTGGCCTTTTCGCGGCTCGGGCAGAACCAGCGCGCGATCGAATTGTTCCAGCAGTTGATTCGTGAATATCCCGACCACCCGGCGACGGAGGGCGCACGCGAGAAGCTGCGCCAGTTGCAGGGCCAATAACACGTTATCGTATCGACCCTGTACACTGCCGCGCGGGCAATACCCGCGCGGCAGTTTTTCTTAGATCAACCAACGGCCAACGAAATTCGATGAGATCCGATCCGCTTTGCACCGTCCCATACCTCTCATGCTTCCCATAATTCCCATTACCCCAACCAAGCGCCCAACGATCAAATAAGGCTTCCCATGAAATACCTCCTCGGCATAGACGTAGGCGGCACAAAGACCCACTGCCTCGTTGCCCGCGAAGACGGCACCGTCACCGGCTTCGGGACCGCCGGCTGCGGGAGCTACGAATACCACGGGGTCGGACCCGCGCTCCGCGAAAATGAGCGCGCCATGAATGCCGCGCTCAGCTCCGCCGGAATCTCGCTGGCCGACCTCGCCGGCGTCGGTCTCGGCGTCGCCGGTGCCGATGTCCCCGCCAACTTCGTCATGCTCGAGGAGCACATTTACACCCCGCTCTTCGGCGCGATTCCCCGTGCCTTCAAAAACGACTCCTTCGCGGCACTGCGCGGCGGCACGCGCGACCCCTTCGGTATCGCCGTCGCCTGCGGCACCGACTCCGTCTGCGCCGGCCGAAACCGCGCGCGCGTCGAAACGCGAGTGGGCGGCTTCGGCCCCGAATTCGGCAACCAGTGCTCCGGCACCCTCATCGGCCGCGAAGGCCTGCACGAAGTCTGGCGCGCTCGCGACGGCATCGTGCCGCCGACGCACATGACCGAACTCTTCGTCCGGCGCGCCTCTCTCCGCAACGTGGATGAACTTTTCGACGCCATCTATACGCGCACGCTTTCCTACGAAGCGCTCGATCCGATGGCCACTGTCGTCTTCGAGGCCGCCGTTGAAGGCGATGCCGCGGCCTGTGATATTCTTACCCGCGGCGGAAGATTTCTCGCCGCCATGGTGAACGCCGTCGCGCGCAAGCTCGGCATGACGGCCGAGGCCTTCGACGTCGTCATGGCCGGCAGCGTG
>VFKU01000669.1 GCA_009885415.1 Rhodothermota bacterium | reverse complement strand
GGCCGAAGCGCAGCACCTCGGCGGTGTAGTCGCGGCAGACGGCGGCGGGATCGGCTGCATCGACGTTAAAGGGATGGACGTTGAGGCGCGGGCAGAGCGCGCGGAGTTTTCCGAAGAAGTGAGTTTCGAGCAGGTGGCGAAAGGTCGCGGGGTGCGTGGCGGGCAAGGGGTAGTCGTCGAATTGGAAAAAATGCGTGCGCGCGAGGGCTTCGCGGAGCGCGGGGGAATTTTCGGCGAGGCGTAGATAGGCGGCGTAGAAGGGGAAGGCGGAGGGCGCGGCCATGATCATGAATCCGATTTCGTCTTGCGATGCGGCGAGTTCGATTTGGCGCTTCGCGAGGGCGTGGGCGGAGGCGGCGCCCATGTCTTCGGCGCGCTCGTAGACGTGGAAGTGCAGGCCCTGATGCCGGAACGAGCGCAGGGGCGCGGGCACCGTGTTCATTCCGGGAAGCCGAAGTACGCGGTGGCGTTCGCGTAGCAAATGTCGCGCACCATGCCGCCGACGAGATTGAGATCGCGCGGAAGTCTGCCGGACTCCATTTCGCGGCCGAGCCAATTGCAGAGAATGCGGCGGAAGTATTCGTGGCGCGGGAAGCTGAGGAAGGAGCGGCTGTCGGTGAGCATGCCGACGAAGCGGCTGAGCACGCCGGTGCGCGCGAGACAGGTGAGCTGCGCCTCCATTCCCTCGAGGTGATCGTTGAACCACCAGGCGCTGCCGAATTGCATCTTGCCGGGGGTGCTGCCGTCCTCGAAGTTTCCGAGGGTTGAGATGACCATCGCGTTATGCGCGGGATTGATGTTGTAGACGATGGTCTTCGCGAGGGCGCCTTCGGCGTCGAGCCGGCCGAAGAATTTGTTCATCCCGCGCGCGAAGGGCTCGTCGCCCATCGAGTCCGCGCCGGCGTCGCGCCCGAGGCGCTGCATCAAGCGCGGGCTGTTGTTGCGCAGCGGGCCGACGTGGTACTGCTGCACCCAGCCGCGCGCGGCGTCCATACGGGCGAAAGCATGCAAGAGCGCGGAGCGGTAGCGGTGGACGTCTTCGCGGGAAATCTCGTCTCCGCGGCGCGCGCGATCGAATACCGCCGCGGCGTCTTCGATGCGCGCGTCCTCCGCGCAGAACGTTTCGATGCCGTGATCCGAGAGGCGGCAGCCGGCGTCGTGAAAGGCTTCGTGTCGCCGTGCGAGGGCGGCCCAGAAGTCATCGAAGCCGCGAATCGCATGGCCCGAAGTCGCTGAGAGCCGATCGATCCATGCGTTGAAGCGCGCGGGATCGTCGACACCTAACGCGGCGTCGGGCCGCCAGGTGGGTAATACGCGGACGGCGCACGCGGGGTCGTTCGCGATGGCGCGATGGTGCTCCAGCGAATCGGCTGGGTCGTCGGTGGTGCAGACGAGCTTCACGTTCATTCGCTGCATCATCGCGCGGCAGGACAACGCGACGAGCCGCTCGTTGCACTTGCTCCAGATCGCCTCTGCCGTGTCCGGCCCGAGCAGAGTGTCGATGTCGAAGTAGCGCTTCAGCTCGAGGTGAGTCCAGTGGTAGAGGGGATTGCCGAGGAGCTGCGGCATGGTTTCGGCCCAGGCCTGGAATTTTTCG
Source organism: Rhodothermota bacterium (assembly GCA_009885415.1). Lineage (GTDB taxonomy): Bacteria > Hydrogenedentota > Hydrogenedentia > Hydrogenedentales > VFKU01. The sequence continues at coordinate 18,169 of VFKU01000669.1, read as the reverse complement.
CGGGGCGTGGCGGCGCCGGTGATGCGGTCCTCGGGGATGCCGTTGGCCCGCAGCGCGCGCCACTTGTAGTGGTCGCCTTCGAGCCAGGCCTCGGCGATCGTGTTAAAGCGGCGGTCAGCGGCGATCTCGGCGGCGGAGAGGTGCGTGTGGTAGTCGAGGATGGGCTCGGCCGCGGCGAACTCGCGATAAAGTTCGCACGCAAAGGAGGACTCGAGCAGGAAGTCGCCGGTGATAAAGGATTCAGGCACGGTCGCGAAGCCCACGCTTCAGATTGAGGCCCCAAGCATGACGGGTATCGGCGTCCCGCGCAAACCGGTGCTTCCGGAAAAAAAAGCGGGCGTTCCCGGTTTCACGGGTGCGCCCGAGGTTTCGAAAAGTATTACTCGCCCGCTTTCTTCTCGGTGGCGGGGGCGACGGGCGCCTGGTCCTTCTTCTCGTCGTCCTTATCGCTCAGCGTCGACTTGAAGTCCTTGATCGCGCTGCCGAGATCTTTGCCGATGTTCTTGAGCTTGCCCGTGCCAAACACGAGCGCGACCACCACGAGGATGATCAACATTTGCATCGGACTGCCAAACATACTTTTTCTCCTGGCGCCCGTCTTGAGCGCGTCTATCCACGCGTGCGAAACTTCGGGCGAAGGTGGCCGTGGCGCAAATAAACCTGCCCATTCCAACTCAACAATAGTATATACCCCTTGATTCCGCCCGGACAAAGAAAAGTTCCCGCAGGACAGCGCGCGGGCCCGGCAGGGCCCCACCCCGAATTTTAGGGCTTTTCGACCCCTTTTATGCGGATTGCCGTTGTGGAACGGGGGCGGCGAGCTTGACCACCAGCAGTTCGAGCGCGAGGGCGCCGTCGACGCCGGTGCTGCGCGACATGAATTGGGTGTCGGTGCAGAGGGCGAAGGCGGCGCGCAATTTGCCGACTCCGAGCTTGCGCGCGAGCGGCGAGACCTTTTGCGCGACGAAACTGCTGATGCCGGGATCGCCCTGGGCGGTGCCGACGGCGTAGGCGCTCTTGAGCAGCCAGTTGATCGTCCCGATGATTTCGTCGGGGTGCTTGCCGAGATCCAACAAGCGCCGGAGCGAGGTCAGCGCGGCGCCGGGCTGCGAAGCGGCAATCGCGTCGGTGAGCGACCAGATTTCCTCCTCGGCGATATCTGCGCAGGCGGCGTTGACATCGGCGGCGGTAAGCGAGGTGCGACCGTCGCCGACGAAATTGATCACGTTGATCAGCGCGTTCTCGACGTCGCTGAGGTGGGTGCCCGCGCGATCGACCAGCGTGCGCACGGCGTCGGCGTCGATGGTGCGTCCGCGGGCCTTGGCTTCGAGGCGCGCCCACTGCGCGACTTCGGGCGCGCCGAGCGCGGGACACTCGACGACGCGGCCGGATTTTTCGCAGGCCTTGAAAAATTTCGTGCGCTTGTCGACCTTGTTGGCGATCATCATAAGCACGGTCGATTCGTTCGGCGAGGCGAGGTAGTGCAGCAAGGCCCCCGCGCCGGAATCGGTGTTGTAGCGCTCCGCCTGCCGCACGAGAATCACGCGGCGCGCAGCGAGGAAGGGCAGCGTCTGCGCGTCGAGCACGATTTCACCGGGCGCGGTCTCGTCCGCGTAGAAAGCCGCAAAGGCGAAGTCCTTGGTCGAGGGATCGACAGTGCCGGCGGTGATGCGATCGACGCAGCGGTCAGCGAGGAGCGGCTCGAAAGTGGGCATTTTTGCGCGCGGACCCTTGCCGGGGCAGAAGAGATAGACGGGCGCCGGGCGATCGGGATCGAAGCCTTCGAGAAGTTCCTGCGGCGTCACGCGCTCACCAGGGCTCGATGGTGCGGTAGAAGATGTCGGCGGCGAGGCGCTCGAGGGCCTCGGAGGCGGCCTGATTTTCTTCGCTGGTCTGAAACGATCGCACGGGCTCAAGGAAAGCCTGCGAGTTTCCGCGAAGTCGATCGGAAGACGACCCGATGACCCCGGTCGAAAAACTCGTTTCGCCGACTACCCGATCTTGCCAGAGCGGAGTGCCGCTGCGCGCGTCGCTGACGGACACGCTCGCGGTGATGAAGCTCTCGAACTGCGACACGTCGTTGTTCTCGTCGAAGGTGATGCCGCGCAGATCGTATTCGAGGATTGTCCCGGTCACGATCAGGTCCGCCTCGCCCGGCCCGACGACGCGGAGGCGGCCGTCGTTGAGAAATTTACGGATTACGGCGTTGGTCAGCGGAGCTTGCAGGTCGTACTCACGACCCTGGTTTTGGAAGCCCGCGATGTGGATGGTCTGGTAGCGTTCGTCGAGGGTGGACGAGGTGCTGTATCCGCAGCCCGCGGCGAGCGTCGCTAGCGCCAGTGCGCCGATGGCCCGCCGAGCGGCAATCATGGCGCCGCGACGACCGCGCGCCCGACAAACGCCGACTGGAGATCATTCTGGCGCGGGTTCTGCTCGATCCACTGGGCCGCGTTCTCGGCGGCCTTGGTGCCGGAGAATTCGTAGGCCGCAATTTCGTAGTAGATGCGCGCGGCATCGAGGTCCTGGCGCCGCTCGTACTGCCGTGCGGTGCGGAAGCGCTGCTCGGCGATGCTCTCGCGCATCGTCTCGCTCACGTCCTCGCGCTCCTTCACGCGCTCGTCGTCAGGGAAGCGCCGCTTGAACTCCGCGATCGATTCCATCGCCAACTGCGCCGGGGCCTGGTCGTAATCGGGATCCAGAGACGCCTCTTCGTAGCAGCGCGTGAGGTCAAAAGAGGCCTCGCGGACCCAGGTCGAATCGGGATAGTCTTCGACAACGCGGCGGTATTCAAAGCCGGCGTCGAGATACTGTTCGCGCGCGAAGTGGCACTTGCCGATCTTGTATTGCGCCTCGGCGGCCTCGGGCGTGAAGGGCTGGTTCTCGATGACCATGGTGTATACGTCGATCGCTTTTTTGAACGGCCGGTTGGCCATAAAGTTCAGCTTTTTAAGATACCGGGACTTTCGCAGGAACTTGGAGGTCCCGGTGTTCATTCGCCGCTGGCCCTTCTCGAAGAGCAGATCGCCGATCTCGTATTCCTTGCGGATCACGTCGTCGTACCATTTGCTGTCTGGATACTTCGCGATGACCTTCTGGAACTCTTTTGCGGAATCAACAAACTTCTTCTCGCCGAGTCGAATCTCGCCGCGAAGGTACTGGTTCTCGGCGGCGTACTCGGTGCCGCCGTAGAAGGTGTCGAACTTGTTGGTTTCGTTGAAGGCGCGGTCGTACTCGCCGCCGACGAGCAGCGAGCGGGTGTATTCGACCTGAAGCTCGGGCGACTCTCTCGGAAGGTTTTTCATGTTCACGAAACGGCCCGTCTCGGGCGTCCATGTCCATTGCGCGGCGGCGTGGTCCGCGGCGACGAGCGCCACGCAGGCCACCAGCGCAGAAATCGGGAGCTTCACTTGGAGTCTCCTTAGGCGCGAATGCCGGACCGCCGAGGGCGGTCCCCCCGGACATCGCGCCACTAGGGTATCAGGGGCTGATGGAATCGCTCAAGCAGGCGGTGCGGCACCGGGCGAAGAGTGAGATTTCAGGAGTGCGCCGCCCAGCTTTGCTGGGCTTGGGAAAGCGGGAGCTATCGCTCCCGCAGTCCAAAGTAAGTTCCTGTTACTTCTTGGCGAGGACGGCGTTCCATTTGTCGAGATGCGCTTTGGTCGCGGCGAAGAGCGGCGCGGTGTCCCCCTCGATTTCGATGGTCGTAATCTTGTCGCCGCCTTTGATGCTGTTGACGACCTTCTGGTCCGCCTCGCTCACGACGCGGCCGAAGACGGTGTGTTTGTTGTCGAGCCAGGCCGTGGGCACGTGCGTGATAAAGAATTGGCTGCCATTGGTGCCGGGGCCGGCATTGGCCATCGAGAGGATGCCGGGACCGTCGTGGCGGAGGCCGGGGACGAACTCGTCTTCGAATTTGTAGCCCGGCCCGCCGGTACCGGTGCCCTGCGGGCAGCCGCCCTGGACCATGAAATTATCGATGACGCGATGGAATTTCTTGTCGTTATAGAACCCGCGCTGCGCGAGGTTGACGAAGTTCGCCACCGTGATCGGCGTCTTGTCGGCATGGAGGACGAGGTGGATGTCGCCCTTGCTGGTGTGGATCGTGGCATTGAGAGCTTGGATCGCGGCCATGGATGTCTCCCTGGACGCCGGGGACGCCGGCGGGGTTGTCTTTGAATCGGATTTCGGTCTGGCGGGCGATCCGCACGAGACCATCAGCGCGGCGGTGAGGACAAGAAAGGAAGCGCGCGTCGCACATGGCCGACGTATCATTGCCGCGCTTCCCCCGTGGCCCCGTCACCGGGAAGGAAGTTTACGCGGCGGCGGATCGGCGATCAAGAACGATCAGGCCCCGCCGACCAGTTTCTGGCGAAGTTTTTGGGCGTCCGGGTGCGACATCACGGCGAGCGCCTGCGCAATTCGCTGCTTTTGTTCGGGCGTCTGCGCGGCGGCGGCGAGGCTTCCGAAGTATTTGAGCCGTTGCGTCTCAGGGATGGCCAGGTCGCGCTCGAGCTGGCGCAGGGCGCCTTCGATCGCGACAGAACGGATAGTAGGATCCTTGTCCATGCGCGCGATCTTGTCCAGGGTCTCGAGCGGCGCGGCGTTCGGCCAGCCGGCGAGTGTCTCGACCGCGGCGCGTTGCACGCGGCCGCCCGGCTTTTTCGCAGTGGACTGCAAGGCCGGCAGACCCGTGTCGTCCGCGATGGCGCCGAGGATGGACACGAGCGAGAGGCGCACACTTTCGTTTGGTGATGCGCTCGTCAGCGCCTTGCCGATCGGATCGGTGCGCGCCTCGCCCTCGGGCGAGCGCCGCGCGACGGCGATGATCGCCTCACCGATAGCCGCGCGTTCTTCGTCGGTCCATTCGTTGGTCATCATGCCGACCATGGGCGTCAACTCCGCGATGGCGCCGACCTTGCCGAGGGCCTTGAGCGCCTCGAGCCGCACGGACTTCACGTCGCGCTCGGCGATGCGCAGGAGCACGGGCACGCCCTCGTGCGCGCCGCGCGCCGCGAGCATCTTTATCGCCTCGGCGCGCACGGTGTTGTCGGCGCTCATCGCGGCCACGAGCAACTGATCGTTCAACTCGGGGTGGTCCAACTTTTCGAGGGCCTGGCGCGCAAGCGCCTGTTCGTCGGCCGGACCAGTCACGGCGGCTTTGAGCAGGACCTGCACAGCATCGGGATGATTGAAACGCCCGAGCGAATCCAGCGCCGCGAGGCGCACGGTCGGCACGCGGCTCTGCGCAGCGAGCAGCAGCGTCGGCAACGCGGCCTCGTCTCGGCGCTCGCCCAGAGCGCGCAGGAGCACCGCCTGGTTTTCGTGGGTCAGGTCCGGATACGCGGCGATGAAAGCGTCCGTCGCCTTTCGTCCGGGCACGGTGTGCGCCTCGGCGGCGGCGACGGCCTCGAGCTCTGGGATGCCGCTGGTGAGCGCTTCGATGATGGTCGGCACGGCCGAATCGCCGCGCGCCTTGATGAGTCCGCGCAGGCCCTCGGCCTGCACTTCGACCGGCTCAAAATCCAGCAGCAGGCCCTCGAAGAGCGCGATCGCGGTCTTGGTGTCGCCTCGCGCGAGCGAGCTCTGGCCGCATTGCAGGTAAGCCAAGGTGGCGGCGGGCCGCATCTTGCGCGTGAGATTTTTTCGGCACCACTCCAACGCGCGCATGGACTCCGCGCCAGGAATTTTTCCGAGCGCGGTGAGCGCGGCCTGCGTCGTGTTCGCGTCGCCGTCCTCCGCGCGCGTACGCAGCGTGGGCACGGCCACGGAATCGTGGCGGTTGCCGAGCGCATCGATAATCCCGATCAGGCGATCGCCCTGGGCGTACTCGGCGGCGGCGATGAGCGCCTGGCCGGCCTTTGGATGCTTGATGCGTTCGAGGCCGGTGCTGGCGAGGTCCCATGTGTCGGCGCGCGCGAGCAGGCGCTCGAAGGCCGGCACGGTGTCCTCATCGCTGAGGCGGTACAACTGATCCGCGGCGAATTGCTTGGCGGGTTTGGCCACGCTCTCGGCCTCGAGCACTTCGACGAGGCGGCGCTCGGCGTCGACGCGCACCTTATAGACCGCCGTGGCCTCTTCGACATAACTGCGGATCGTCTTGTGCGCCGGGGTCTCAGGACCGCCGCTCCACGCGCGCAGTCCCACGAAGGCCTCGTCGAGACGGGCGCCGTCCTCCGCGCGAGCGGCCCCCTGCGCGGCGAGCGCAAGAGTCGCGGCGATGATCCAGGAAAAAAGTCGTACGCGCATGGTATCCCCCGACCGATACCGATTCCCCAGGGACGCGGACAACAATCCGCGCACCCGTATTCAGTACCTATAGTGTAGCACGGGCCGGCGGAACCCTCGGACGGGGCGCTATCGAAGTTTTTCTACAACTGCTGGCTGAGCGTTCGATCGTGGCGTTTATCCAGCAGTCGCTGGAACGCCGCGGGGCCATGAGCGCGTCACTCGCCGAGCGCGGCGATGATCCGCTGCACGACTTCTTCGTGCGTCAGACCTGCACCATCGACGCTCACATCCGCGTAGCGCTCATAGAGCGGTTCGCGTTCGCGGAGGAGTTCGGCGAAACTCTGTCCCGGCGCAATGACAATACCACGGGAATCCATGTTTGTGACGCGCTGTTCGAGCGCCGCCGCGGGGAGTTTCAGGTAGACGATGGTACCTGCGGCCTTGAGATGCGCCATCGCTCGCACGCTATAGACCACGCTGCCGCCGGTGGCGATCACGGCGTCGCGCGCGGAAATGCCGAGCACACTCTTTTCTTCCAGGCGGCGAAAAGCCTCGGTGCCTTCGCTATCGAGGATGTCCTGCAAACGGCGGCGCGCGGCGGCCTGGATCACGAGGTCGGTGTCGATGAAATCGCGCGAGAGGGCTTTCGCGAGCAGGACGCCGACGGTGCTCTTGCCCGCGCCGGCCATGCCGATGAGCACGATGTTCCGGCGCGACGCGGCCATGGTCAGGGCAGGGACTTCTGGTACCAGCCGATGTCCCAATACTTGCCGAACTTGCGGCCGACTTCGGTGAGCGAGCCGAGGTGCCGAAAGCCGAGCCGCTCGTGCAGCGCGACGGAGGGCTCGTTGGGCAATCCGATGCAGGCGATCGCGCGGTGCACGTCCTCCTTCGCGAGGCGCGCGAAGAGGTCGGCATAGAGTGCAGAACCGACGCCGCCACGGTGTGCGTAGCGATCGACGTAGACGGTGGTCTCGACGGTGGAGTCGTAGGCCGCGCGAGAGCGAAACACGGTGCTGTACGCGTAGCCGAGGACGGCGCCGGCGCGCTCGGCGACGACGATTTGGTGGCGGCCGCTGGTCTTGAATTGCCGGAACCACATGCGGCGCTGGTCGGGCGTGTAGGGGTCGAGGTCGAAGGTGACCGCGGTGTTCACGACGTAGTGATTGTAAATCTCGGTGATTGCCGGAACGTCTTGTTCAAGCGCCGGCCGGATCTGAAAGGTCTGAGACAACGAAGGCACCCTCGGGAATTTCGCCAAAGTTTAGCACAGCAGCGACGGCGTCGCCCATCCCGCATGGGCTGGAAGCCCATGCCACCAAAGCACTCCGCGCCGCCCGGTCCTTCAGCCGCGCAATTGTTCGAGCACCTTCTCGCTGAATTCGCGGGTGGAGACCGGTGCGAGCTTGCCTTCGGGATCGCGGAGGTCGGCGGTGGTGAAGCCCTGGCCGAAGACGTTGCGCATGGCGTCCATGATGCGGCGGGCCTCGGCGGGCATGTGAAAACTTTTTTCGAGCATCATGGCGACGGAGCCGATCATCGAATACGGGTTGGCGATGCCTTTGCCGGCGATATCGGGCGCGCTGCCGTGCGAGGGTTCGTAGTAGGACTTCTCGGTGCCGATGCAGGCCGACGGCATGAGCCCGAGCGAACCGAGGAGTCCGCCGCCGAGATCGCTCAGGATGTCACCGAACATGTTTTCCATGACCATCACGTCGAACTGGCGCGGGTTGAGCACGAGCGCGGTCGCCGCCGCATCCACGATGATGTGTTTCACTTGCACGTCGGGATAGTGCGGGGCGACTTCGTCGAGAATCTCGCACCAGAGCACGCTGGACTTGAGGACGTTGTTCTTGTGGACGTTGTGCAACACACGCTTGCGGCCCATGGACTCCTTGAACGCGACGTGCAGGATGCGCGCGATCTGGTGCTCGTCGTAGTCCAGCGTCTCGCGCACGTAGCGCGTGCCGTCGGACCTCTTCCCCACTTCCTTCTCGCCGAAATACAGCCCGCCGACCAGTTCGCGGATGATCACGATGTCGATGCCGCCCTCGACGACGCGCGGCTTGAGCGGCGAGAAGTGCGCGAGCTCGGCGGGGAGATACACCGGCCGGAAATTGGCGTAGGTGTTGTAGCGCTTGCGCAGCGGCAGGAGCGCCCCGCGCTCGGGTTGCTCGTCCACCGGAATTTTCTTGGACTCTTCGAAGCTCAGACCAATCGGCCCCTTGAGGATCGCGTCGCAGCGATCGCAGATTGCTTTGGTCTCGTCGGGAAATGCGCTGCCGGTCTCGAAATACGCGCGCCCGCCGAAGAGCGCGGGGTGCAGGGCGAATTTCACACCCGACTGCTCCCCCACCACGCGCAGTACGCCGAGCGCCTCGGCCATGATCTCGGGGCCGATCCCGTCCCCTTCGAGCACCGCTATCGAATGCGTTTTCAAAGTAAATCCTCTTCCATGACGTTGGAAAGCGAAGAGCCTAGCATACGCGTGAGGCAGGGCGCTTCCTTTGGACTACGGCAGCGATAGCTGCCGCTTTCTCCGCCGGAGCAAGGCTCCGGCGGGGCACTCGCAGGCGACCAAGTTTTCGGAGCGAAGCCGCCCAGCTCCGCTGGGCTAAGTAAAGCGGCAGCTGTCGCTGCCGCAGTCCAAAGAGGGGCTAGTTCAGCAGGTGGAGCCAGGCGTAACCGAGCAGCGCCCTGCGCAAGACGTCTTGGTCGATGACGTCGAGCCGCGCGGACACCGCGTCGTTGAAATTGGTCCAGTCGAAATGCAGCACGTCGATATCTTCACGCGCACTGACCGTCGCCGTGCGCTGGCTGCTCGGATTGAACTGCTTGACCTCGCCCAATAGCACCGGCGCGAAAGCCGTCGAAGATTTCGCATAGGATTTCTCGACTTTCACCGAGCCTGAGAGGACGATGTACCCGTCCTGGCTGCGCGTGTCGCCTTCGCGGAAAAGTTCAGTGTCGGCCTCGATCGTTTCCTCACTGGAAATATCGACGAAAATCGTGCCGACGCGCTGCTTGAGGCTCTCGGGCAAATCAAGCATGAAGGGAAGTCCGCAGAGAAAGCTCTGGATTTCTTCCGTCTCCATCATGCTTAGGGTGCTCCCAGGGTTGAGGGCGTGCTCTGCGCCGCCGGCGCTTGCAGGGCCGGATTCTCCGTTTCGCGACGCGCCAAGAACCACGCCACGGCAGACAACACCGCGCCGATCACTTCCGAAGCGAACAGGCCAAACGTGAGGACATCGCGCGCCGGATCCACGAGAATGCCGACCAAGCGGCCGAAGAACAGACAGGTACACGCGAGCGCGCTGATCGCGAGACCGTTGGCCCAGTCCTTGCGGAAAAAGCAGATACCGAGCAGGATACCGAAGGCGAGATCGAGGCCACCGTACACCGCGCGGACATCGGCCAGCGCCTTGCCGGGCTCGGCCTTGATGTCCATCGCGGGAATCATCGCGCCGGGGAGAAAGATGAACGCGAGACCCAAGAGAAGAAACACGCCCGCGCTCAGCCCGAGCACCCATCGTACGAAGAGCGCGGATCGCGTCACCGGGTCTTCCTCCCCGCCGGCCGGGCGGCACTTGCACGCCCCGCGGCGAGAGCAGGATAATGCAGGCGTCGTGGCAATGCAATAGACCCCGCCGCGCGGGACCCTCCGGCTGCCGTTTTGCGCGTTCTAACTCTGAATATTCACAAGGGCTACACCGCCATGAACGGGCGGTTCATGCTGCATGAACTCAAGGAGGCCATCCGCGAGGTGGGCGCGGATCTCGTCTTTTTGCAAGAGGTCCAGGGCGAGCACCGCGAGAAAGCGTCCCGCGAGGACCGCTGGCCCGACGCCGCGCAGTATGAATTTCTCGCCGATCAGGTCTGGAAGGAATTCGCCTACGGCAAGAACGCGGCGTACCTAGAGGGGCACCACGGCAACGCGATCCTCTCGCACTACCCGATTGTGCAGTCGCGCCAGGTGAACGTCTCGACCAATCGCATCGAGCAGCGCGGATTTCTATTTTGCGAGATCGACTTACCGACGCACGGCCCGGTCTACGGCATCTGCGTGCATCTTGGGCTCACCGCCGTCAGCCGGCGAAAGCAGTTGCGCATGATCAGCGATTTCGTACGGGCGGAGGTGCCGGAGTCTGCGCCGCTCATTGTCGCCGGCGACACGAACGACTGGTCGGGCGTGCCAACGAAAAAATTCGCCGGCGAGCTCGGACTGATCGACGCCTACGAAGCAATATGCGGACGCCGGGCGCTCTCCTATCCCGCCTTCGCGCCGATGCTCAGCCTGGACCGTATCTTCGTGCGCGGCATCGGAGTCGTCAATGCCGAGGTCTATTCCGGCGGGAAGTGGGCGGAGCTCTCCGACCACGCCGCGCTCAGCGCGGACTTGTCCATCTCGCGGAAGAGCTAGGGAGGGTCGCGCTCCCGCGCGACCGAACGTCCACCGAGCGCGTCGAGGGTCGCTGGCGGAAGCCTACGGTCGCGCGGGAGCGCGACCCTCCCACTTCGCGGTTTGTTACCATGGAGCGTGATTGGAGAAAAGCACATGAGAAAGCGTTCACGGGATTGGCGAGAAATGATGCCATGTCGAGGGGGCGTCTGCGTGTCGGCGCTGATGATCGCGCTGATGTGCTTTCCCGCGCACGCACAGCAGAACTCGAAACTCCGCGTGCCGATCACGCCGGCGTGGGCGCTCGAACCTTGGGTGTGGGAAGACGACACGAACACGGCGGAGTACGTCCTCGAATTGCTCAAGGGCTACGAGGAGCACGACATCCCCGCGCGGACGATCCTCATCGACAGCCCGTGGAGCACGCGCTACAACGACTTCATCGTGGACGAGGAGCGCTATCCCAACCCGGCGAAATTCTTCGGCGATCTCCAACAGCGCGGCTACCGCGTAGTGCTGTGGATGACGCCGATGGTGAACAGCGAGAGCAAGGACACGCGCATCCCGAAGGACGCGGCCTGGTATAACGAGGCGAGCGCGAAGGGCTACCTCGCGGGCGAGCCGGGAAAGCAACGCAAATGGTGGAAGGGTACCGGCGGCTTCATCGACTACACGAACCCCGAGGCGATGAAATGGTGGCGCGGCCTTCAGCAGCAGGTCTTCGATTGGGGCATCGACGGCTGGAAACTCGACGGCACCGATCCCTATTTCGGCAGCCAGCAGACGCGCTCGGGTCTGATGGACATGCGCGGGTTCGCGGATCACTACTATCGCGGCGAGTATCAGTGGGGCCTGACGCAAAACCCCGAGTTCATCACGCTCGCGCGCTCCGTCGACGGACCGATTCATCCGCTAGGCTTTGCGCCGCTCGACGCCGCGCCGGTGACGTGGGTGGGCGATCAGGACCACACCTGGGGGCTCAAAGAGGAAGGCCTCGAAGAAGCGCTGACCTACATTATGAAAAGCGCGCACCTGGGCTACGCCGTCATCGGCTCCGACGTGGGCGGTTACGGCGGCCGCGATATCCCGCCGCGGCTCTACATCCGCTGGGCGCAATTCTCCGCGTTCTGCGGGCTCTTCCTGAACGGCGGCCACGGCGAGCGGATGCTGTGGAAACGCACGCCGGAGGAATTGGAAATTGTCCGGAAGTTCGCCTGGCTGCACGACGAACTCGTGCCCTACATCTATTCGCACGTCGTCGAGGCGCACAACGGCGGCAAAGCGCTCATGCGCCCGCTCGACGCGAAGTTCGAGTATCTCTTCGGCGACAACTTCCTCGTCGCGCCGCATTTTGAGGACACGCTGGCCCGCGAAGTCACTCTACCCAAGGGCAAGTGGCGCTATTTCTTCGACGATCGCGAAGTCCTGAAAGGCCCCGCGACCTTCACACGCGAATTTCCGCTCGACGAGGCCCCCGTATACGTTCGCGAGGGTGCTGTCATTCCGATGAACGTCGCACGGGCCTACACGGGCCTCGGCGACCGCGATTCCTCCGGCATGGTGACGTGGCTGATCTATCCTGGCGCGGCGGGCGAATTCACGTTGCACCAGACGGACGGCGGCGGCGACACCACGGTGCAGGTAAAGCCGGGGAAGACACTTCGCGTCACGCTCTCGGGCGTGGCGCAGCCGCACATCCTTCGTATCCTCTGCGAGACGAAACCCGCGAGCGTGCGTTTGGACGGCAAGGAGCTCGCCGAAGGAAGCGCGTGGCGATTCGACGAAGCGGGGCGGCGGCTCATCGTAACTACGCGCGAGGCCTGCGTGGGCTCCTACGAAATCGGTACGACGGCGAAATGAAATTGTCCGTGCCCCGTGCGTCCCGTTTCGGGTTGGCGTTTTGGGGTGTCTTTGCGGCGATCGTCGCGCAGGGCGACGAGTGGAAAGCGACGGACTGGCCCAAGGCGGACCGCTTGTTTCATTCCGACCGCCGCTGGCTGGGCGCGGACGCGGCCTTTTCCGTGCCCTTGGGCGGCGACCGCGTGCTCTGGCTCTTCGGCGACACCTTTGTCGGCGACGGCGTCGTCAAACGAGCGAAGTCGGCCTTCATTCGCAACAGCATCGCCGTGCAACACGGACTCGATCCGGCACACGCGGCCATAAATTTCTATTGGCGCGCGAGCCTTCAGGGACCAGACTCCTATTTCCCCGGCGAAGGCATGACTTGGCTCTGGCCGTTGCACGGTTTGGTCCGCGACGGCGCGCTCACGCTTTTCTTCATGCGAGTGGTCAAGAGCGACGAAGGGCTCGGATTTAACGTGACGGGGACCACGGTAAAGCGCTGCGCGAACCTCGCGGAGAGTCCTTCCGCATGGAAATTTAAAACCGCGAACTTCGGCGATGCGCCCGCGGGCCTCGACCTGATCTATGGCGTTGCCGTGCTGGTGGAAGACGGATTTGTGCTGGCGTATTGCGTGGCGGTGCCGGGCGTTCACGAGGCCTATCTGCTGCGATGGCGCGCGGACAAATTTGATCGCGGCGAACTCGGCGCGCCGGAGTGGTGGGACGGAACGCGGTACACGCCGCAACGGGAATTGAGCGGCGCGCCGGCGGCGGTCCTCCCCCACGCCGCCACTGAATTCTCCGTGCATCGCCTGCCGGACGGGCGCTATGTGCAGGTGCAAAGTCTCGGCTTCGGCGCGACCGACATCAGCCTGCGCTTCGCGCCGCGCCCGGAGGGGCCGTGGTCGGCTCCGGAGCCGGCCTATCGTCCGCGCGAATCGCGCGAGCGTGACGCTTTCGTCTATGCCGGCAAGGCCCACCCCGAACTCAAAGGCGCGCCGCTCATCGTCACCTACGCGGCGAATAACCTCGACCCGGAGAAACTCCTGGACAGCAAGACGCTTTACTATCCCCGCTTCGTGCGCTTGGAGCCGAAATCCAGCCGCTAATCCGCGGGAAGCGTTACGCGGATTCTTCGTTTCGCAGGCAGGCGATGGCGATGCGGATCTGGCTGTAGGGCACTTCCTCGTTCAATCGAAGAAAAATCGGCTTGAGCGCGCCGTCGCCGACGGCCGCGATCGCGTCGCGGACCCGCGCGAAGAGTTCGGAATCGACCCAAGGATGCGGATCGGTGAGCGAACGATCGCGGACGTAGTCTTCGAGGTACTGATACATCGTGGACTCCGCGCGCCCGAGGCCTTCGGCGACCTCAGCGACGGAACGGCCCATCTCGAAAAGCTGAAACGCCTGACGCGCTGTCGCGTTCGTCGTCTTGGCGTGGGGCACGGCCGCGGGGCGAGGCGCCGGGGGCGGCGTCACATCCGGAGAGAGGCCGGTCGCTTTACAATATTGCCGAATCTCCTCGACGAAAACCTCACCCATCTCCTCGCACTTCTTCCGGCCCACGCCGTGGACCAGCAGGAAACCACCGAGCGTCGCGGGACGTTTCCGCGCCATGTCGCGCAGGGAGGCATCGCTGAAGATGACGAAGGCCGGCACGCTGCGCTCGTCGGCCATGGACTTTCGCAGCGCGCGTAGCCGATCGAAAAGCGCGCGATCGACGCCCTCCCACGACTCCTTCTCGCCGGCGGATTTCTTGCGCGCGGATTTTCCGCTTCCGGATTTTCCGGTGTCCGCCGCTTGTAACAGTCGTGGCGTCTCCTGCCCCTGCAACACGGCGCGGCCGGACGGCGTCACTTGTAACACGTCATACTCGCCGGTTTTCACAAGGTGGTCCTGCCCGGCGAGCTGTTCTATCCAATCTCGAATCTGGTCCTGCGGGTGTGCGGCGAGGAGGCCCCAGGTGCTGAGTTTGTCGTGGCCCTTGTCGAGCACGCGCTGCTCGCGCGAGCCGGCGAGGACAAGCGCGGTGTAACTCGGCCCGGCCATCTGGCCAAGCCGCGCGACGCAGGAGAGAATCTTCTGCGCGAGCTCGAGCGCGCCCGGCATGGGCTCGGCTTCGTCGAGGCAGCGGTCGCAAGCGCCGCAGTTCGCCCGCGCGTAGGTCTGCCCAAAGTATTGAATCAGGGCGCGGTGGCGACAGGTAGCCGCATTGCTAAAATTCAGCATGTCGTTCAGCTTCTTGAGCGCGACGCGGCCGCCTTCCTCGTTCTCGTCGCCCAACATCCGTTTCCAGACCATGAAATCGGACATGGTGTAGAAGAGGCAGCACTCCGCCTCGAGGCCGTCGCGCCCGGCGCGACCGCATTCCTGCTGGTAGTGTTCGAGCGATTTCGGCATCCCGAGATGGACGACGTAGCGCACGTTCGATTTGTCGATGCCCATGCCGAAGGCGACCGTCGCGACGATGATGTCCACGTCTTCGCGGATGAACGCGTCCTGGTTATGCCGCCGCGCGTCGTCAACCATCCCCGCATGGTAGGCCGCCGCCTTCAGCCCGAGGCCCTGCAACTGCGCCGTGATGTCATCCACTTTCTTGCGCGAAATGCAGTACACAATCCCGGAATCGCCGCGGTGCCGATCGATCACGCTGCGCAACTGCTCGAATTCGTCGGCGCGCTTCTCGACGCGGAACACGAGATTGGGCCGATCGAAATCGCCGACGATGATCTCGGGCGTGGCGAGACCGAGTTGCTCGGCGATGTCGGCGCGGACGGGTTCGGTGGCCGTCGCGGTGAAAGCGTGGACCGCGATGCCGGGGAAGTGCGACTTCAGCCCGCGCAGGGCGCGGTACTCCGGACGGAAATCGTGGCCCCAGTGGCTGATGCAGTGCGCCTCGTCGATCGCAACGAAGGAAATCGTAAAACGTTTCAAGTAGTCGATGAAGTCTGCCATCGCGAGCCGCTCGGGCGAGACATACAAGAGCTTGATCGCGCCCGAGGTCATCCCCTCGGCGGCCTCGCGCCGCTCCTGGGTGGTGAGCATGCTGTGGATGCTCGCCGCACCGACGCCGTTCGCGCGCAGCGCGTCGACCTGGTCCTTCATCAGCGAGATGAGCGGCGAGACGATGATCGCCATGCCGTCCATCGCCAGCGCCGGCAACTGAAAACACACCGACTTCCCGCCGCCGGTCGGCAGCACGACCACCGAATCGCGCCGCTCGAGCACGCACGCGATCGCCTCGGGCTGGAGCGGACGAAAAGAATCATAACCCCACACTCGCTTGAGTATCTCGTGTGTCGCGTCCATGGCCCGCAATGGTCCTTCCCGGCTCCGGCCTTCTATATATAGCAAGACCGGCGGCGGAACAAGGTGCAGTTTTCCCACGCACGGACTTTGGTAGCAGGGGCCTGATCTTCGGGAAGCCCCTCATTAGTTTACGCGCGCTCCCGCGTCCCCAAGAGTGAATCCGACCTGATCGTCGCAGAGCACGAATTCCCAGATAGATGTGTCGACCGCGTCTCGCAGACCGGCTTGAGCGACGGTAATTGCGTCGTGACCCCGGCTGAACAGCCACCCGGCGAGGGCGGGCGGCAACTGAGCGTCGATCAGGAAGCGCATCTCACCGGTTCACCAACACGGGATGATCAAGAAATCGGGCGGCGTAACTGAGACACGCGCGAATATCTTCGCGCTCAACGTCCGGAAAGTCCGCAAGGATTTCATCTTCCGTGACACCCTCGGCGAGCATGTCGAGAACGTCCTTCACCCGTATGCGCATCCCGCGGATGCACGGACGCCCGCCGCATTGCTCAGGGTTTACAGTAATCCTGTCCATACCCCTACTCTACTTGATCCTCCGCCGCCTCCACTAGAGCGTTTTAACTAATTGTCGATACGATTGGACTCTGAAACGGCCTTATTTTATGGCGCTTATCGGTGTCCATCTGTATCCATCGGTGGTTAATTTGCTCTAGCGCCGTTGCACCAGAGGGTTGGATTCAGCCCGTCGTCGCGCGCCACGTACACGGACGATGGCCCCATGCCCTATACTCTCGATGCAAGAAAACGGACCCGCGGAGCCCAACATGTCCAGCATAAACAGTGACCCAAGCGCAGGAAAATCGCGGACATGGATGATCCCGACCGTGGTGATGTTGTTCATTGTCGTCGCGGCGGCGGGGGCTTACGGGATCGTCTATTTCCATTTGAAGTCCCAGCTGGAGACCTTTGCCGATCGGGCACGGGCGGCCGGCTTTCCCGCGTCGGCGAAAGAACTGAACACGTTCTATGACTTCGGGCCGGAGGCGGAGCAGGCGGGCCGAGACTTGAGCTCGCTGTTAGAACGAATCGCGAATGCGCCGCAATCCGAGGAGGTGATCAGTGTCACCCCCGCGAGCTACACGCTGGGCGAGACCATTCCAGCCGCAGTGCTGGACTCCTCTCGCCGGTATCTTGCGCTGCACGAATCGGTGCTGGAAGAGCTGCGCGCGCGCCTGCGGGGCCTTCCGCACGTTCGGTATCCGACGGATCTCTCTCTCGGCGCTGCCGCGCCCCTCGATCACCTGGCGCGCATCCGCGCCGGCACGCGCCTGCTCAGTCTGGATGCCGTGCTCGCCGCGATCGATGGCGACACCGCACGCGCGGAGCGCAGTCTGCGCCAGGCCTTTGCTCTGGCCGAGACCTTGCGCGACGAGCCGGTCCTCATCTCCCAACTCGTACGCACGGCCTGCCACGGAATCGCGGTGCGCGGATTGGAGTAGGCCGTGCATCGCGGCGCATTCAGCGCGGTAGAGATGAAAGGGTTGCAAGACGTGATCAGCCGCATCGATATAAGAGGCGCGATTGCGAAGGGACTTATAGGCGACCGGTCCAATGTATTTGAAGCACTGACGGGCGATAGCGATCGAAACAACGACTTCGAGTCCATGCAGGGTTTTCCCAAAGCCCTGGCGAGATTTCACGGCATACTCCTGAACCTGCGAATCTATCGCTTGTACGACGTCGCGCAATTGGCGCGCGACTTTGAGACGCTGCACGCGGTCGCCACACTTGCGCCGCACGAGCGGACCGACCGCCTCGAGGCCCTGGACGCGGAGTTGCTCGCGAGGCCGTCGTTCGGCAACCTTTTTCCGAAACTCCTGCTCCCAGCGTTCGCTCGGTCCTATCGGGCCGAGGACCGCGTCATGGCGGCGTTGGGCACGGCGGAAGTGGCCTTGGCCCTTGCTCGTTTCGAATCGTCCGAGTCAGCGCTGCCCTCGACGCTGGACGCCTTGGTTCCCGGGTACCTCGCGCGCATGCCGATCGACCCCTTCAACGGCGAGCCGCTCCGGTTTCGCGTTTCTCCGAACGGATTCGTGATCTACAGCGTGGGGCCCGACCTTGAAGACGACGCGGGACGGCCGCCCGTGAAACCACACTCCATCAACGACGACGGAGACGTGACTTTCGAGTTCCTACGTCCGGAGAAGTGATCGTCAGCGCCAGTCGTCGAGCACGTAGACGCCCGGACGGCTATAGCCCGGGTTGTTTTTCGCGTGCATGATGACGCCTTGCATTCGGGTGCGGTAGCCGCACTCGATCATGATCCGGTACGCCTCTTCGCGTTCTGTGTTCACGCCTGCGGAGATGAATTGAGCGCCGCGCTGCACGGCGAAGGCTTCGACGGCGCTGAGCAGCCGCGCGAAACGGCCCGCGGCG
>VFKU01000144.1 GCA_009885415.1 Rhodothermota bacterium | reverse complement strand
TGGTGGATGATGGCAGCACGGACGGCTCGGGGCGGCGTTGCGACGAGGCGGCCTCGGCCAATCCCGCCGTCGAAGTCTTCCACTTCGCGCACAACCGGGGGAAGACCGCTGCGCTCTCCGAAGGCTTCGCACGGGCCACTGGCGCGATCGTGATTACGATGGACAGCGACCTGCAGGACGATCCCGCCGAGATCCCGAGATTTCTCGCGGCGCTCGATGAGGGCCTCGATCTCGTGTGCGGGTGGAAGGCCGACCGTCACGACCCGTGGCACAAGCGCTGGGCCTCGTGCGTGTTCAACGGATTCACCGCGCGCCTCTTCGGGCTGCGGCTGCATGACATCAATTGCGGTTTCAAGGCGATGCGCCTCGAGGTTGCGAAGTCGCTCCTGTTAAAGCGGGACTACCATCGACTGATCCCCGTCATCGCCGCCGCGCAGGGCTACCGCGTGGGCGAGATCGCCGTGCGGCACCACGCGCGCAGGCACGGTAAGTCCAAGTTCGGCTTCGAGCGATACTGGCGCGGGCTGCGCGACACCCTGCATCTCTGGCGGGAATTACGCGCAGGGAAAGTCTCGCGGCGGCCTTAGCGTCCGCCGCCGGGGGGGTGGTGGCGATTAAGGCGCGTCCGCGCTTCGCTGGCCGGACTTGGAGTCCTTCACGGCCAGGAACACCGCGACGAAGCGGGTCGAAAGCAGACCGGCCACCCCGCCGAGCAGCCCGTGAAAATTCTCGCGATCGAGTCGGTACGCGACGACGAGAAAGAAGGCATAGATCGCGAGGCGGTAGAAGGTCCAGAGCGTCGCGACCGCCTGGAGTTTTTCGGGCCTCACGAGGACCACGCGTTCCAGGCGGACCGACATGCTCCAAAAACCGAGCGCGCCCGCGATGCCGCCCAGCATCACGCCCTGGGCCGCGAAGGAATCGGCGAGCGCATAGGCAAGGCCCGCGAGGACGAGCGTGGCAAGAAGTGCCGCGCGTACCGTCCGCACGCGCCCGCGCCGAGCGACTTGCTGCAATGTCTGGGAAGTGGGTTCGGTCATTAAGCATCCGCTATGCCCGGAGATCGCGGGGCGGTTGAATCAGTGTGTCATCGCGACGGCGGCGAAGCAATCTTCGTCACCCATGAAAAATGACTCCGACGGCTTCGACGCGCACCCGAGGGAATGCTATCGTGGAGACAAGGGTCTTGAGTCGAGGTTGGAATCATGTCCAGAGCCGCACTGGTCTACTCGGAGGTCGGCCTGGCGCACCAAACGCCGGAGGGGCACCCCGAGTGTGCTGCGCGGCTTACGGCGATTCGTCACGCTTTTGAAGCGGCGCGGCTCGATCCGCCGAGCATTGCGCCCGCGCCTGCGAACCGTTCAGACCTGCTCCGCATCCATACCGAAGAGCACATCGAGACCATTCGCGGCGCGTGTCTAAGCGCGGGGCCGTATGAAGATCCCGACACTTACATGGTGCCTGCTTCATGGGACGCGGCGCTGCTTGCGGCGGGCGGGGCGATCGAGGCGTGCAAGGCGGTGCTCTCGGGCGCGGCGGATAACGTCTTCTGCGCGATGCGGCCGCCGGGGCACCACGCCGAGGCGGATCGCGCGATGGGCTTTTGTCTGTTCAACAATGTCGCGATCGCCGCGCGATGGCTCCAAGCCGAGGCGGGGCTTAAGCGCGTCGCGATACTGGACTGGGACGTGCATCACGGCAACGGCACGCAGCACTCCTTCTACGACGATCCGTCTGTGTACTACGTGAGCCTCCACCAGTTTCCGCACTACCCCGGCACGGGTCGCGCGGAAGAACGCGGTGCGCACCAGACGACGCTGAACATTCTGATGGCCGCCGGCACGCCCGCCGAGGCGTGGCTGGAGGCGATCGAGAATCGGGTCGTGCCGGAACTCGAACTATTCGATCCGGATTTTTTGCTCATTTCCTGCGGCTTCGACGCGCATGTTCTCGATCCTCTCGCCGATCAAAATTTGCGGACCGAGGACTACGCGCGCATGACGCGCATGGTGAAGCATCTCGCCGCCGGGCGGATCGTCTCGCTCCTCGAAGGCGGCTATCACCTGCGCGCGCTCGGCGAATCGGCGGTCGCTCATTTCCGTGCGTTACAGGAAAGTTGAAGGCGAGAACCTTTCGGAGGGCGGCCGTGAATGACGTGTTCTTCGCGATCGTCCGGTCGTGGTCGCCCAAGGGAGATTTCCGCCGCCGGGATATCGATCCGGCCCCGGGGCGGCTCGAAGCGCTGGCGACGGGTGAGATTGCGATTGGTCTTCGGCCAGACGAGCGTCTCTCGATACGGCGCCCGCTGACTCCATAAGCGCCGGTCGGCTATACTTCACCTCTCGTGCCGTTCGGATCCAATCTATATTATTTATAGGGAGATAGTACTATGTCAGCTTACGTGATCGTCCAAGTGAATGTTACGAAGCCCGAGCAATACGAAGAGTACAAGGCGCTGGCCGCGGCGGCGGTCC
>VFKU01000876.1 GCA_009885415.1 Rhodothermota bacterium | reverse complement strand
CCGACCCAAGCCCGGCAGGCTCCTGGGAACCATCCATCACTGCCAACCAGTTGATCTTGGTCGACTTTTAACCGGACACTGCTGATATGAAACCCTGACTCATAAAGGAGGTCTGATTACCGCTCCGGCGTTCCGTAGAGATAATGGTCGACGTTTTCCAATGAATCGTCTGGCATTCCCCCGGCCTTCCCAATGACGTCTTTGAGCACGTCGTACAAGGTCTGCTGCCTAACTCCCTCGGGGATCTCAGTGGAAGAAATCGTTTTCAATTCGGACAACAGCACGATATCGACTTGCTGACCTCCGGCAACGAGACCGGCGGATCGGGCGCGATTACGCTATTTTTTACGCGTCCGCGGCAGGTCATAATGAAACTACATAGCTACCTAGCAATTATACTACAGGTCTCGCTGGCGAGGTAGTGGGGCTGTGATCGCGAGAGAACGGCAGGCAGCGCGACTAGAAGGTCACCGCTTTCATTTTCTTCGAGCCTTCGATGGCGGCGATTTCGGCTTCGGCGGCGACGACGCCGAGTTCCGTCCAGTTTGGCGTCGAATCGACAAGCGCATGCCAGTCGGCCAGCGCGCCGTTCTTATCTTTGGACACGAACTTTTTTAGGCCGCCGGTGTACTTCATGAGAATCATGTCCAGAGTAGAGAGGATGCCGCTTATACGATACCCGGTCGGATCTTGGGGCCTTGCCAGGCGGATATCGACAACTTCGACCCATCGGTCGATGTAGGCCTTTCCACCATTGTCAGTCTCTACCCGCATCGCTTCCGCGAGGGCCTTGTCGGCGTCGTCGAACTTTTGTGTCAAGTAGTTGGCGATTCCGAGTCCCTTCCAAGTATCGGAAAGCTGCGGCGAGAGGGTGGTCGCGTGCTGAAAATCGTTCTTCGCTTGTTCGAACTGGCGTAACACGATGAACACGTGACCGCGCAGAGCGAAGAGAGCGCCGTCGGCCGGAGACAGGGAGATCGCTTTCGTATAGGCCTGGGCCGCGTCGTGATATTTCCACAGCGCCTCGAGCGCGCGGCCCAGTTCGACATGGGCCGCCGGATTGCCTGGTTGCGCCGTCGCGTTCTTCGTGGCGTCTGCAAAGGCGGCCTCGAGTTTTTTGAGTGCATCGCCCGTGGTTGGCGTCGCGTACAGCTTCTGTCCGAGAAGCGAGACAAGTTCGACCTTCATATCGAGCGCGATTTTTTCGACGCCTTGCGGGTGGGGGCCTTGGGCGAGCGCGACGCCCAATACGATTAACGGAAGCACCATCGCGATCATGCGTACTCTCCTCGGTATGCTTGGAAGCCCGGAGTATAAGGAGAGCGCCGCCGGGGCGTCAAAAGGTGGACGCCGCTCGGCGGCTTGGCCTATCCTAGCGCGCTTTGAACGGGGCATTACGAAGGAGTGGTACACATGGCGAAAATCAACGCCCACTATCTCAAGCTCGAGGCGGGCTATCTGTTTCCGGAGATTGCGCGGCGGACGCGCGAGTTTCAGGCGAAGAACCCAGATGCGAAGCTGATGCGGCTGGGCATCGGGAACACGACGGAGCCGCTGACGCCGGCGATTGTCGCGGGGTTGCACGCGGGCGTGGACAAGCTCGCCGACGTGAAGACGTACACCGGCTACGGCGACGAGCAGGGTTTCGTCGAGCTGCGCGAGGCGCTCCGTACGCGTTACGCGGGCTACGGCGCGGAACTCGCGGCGGACGAAATTTTCGTGAGCGACGGCGCGAAGCCTGACTCGGCGAATATCCAGAGCATCTTCGGCGTGGACAACGTCGTCGCCGTGCAGGACCCCGCGTATCCGGTGTACGTGGACAGCAACGTCATCGGTGGGAGGACGGGCAAGGGCGAGAAGGGCACGTATCCCGGTCTGGTGTACATGCGTTGCGACGAGTCGAATGGGTTTTTCCCGGATATACCGAAGCAGAAGGTCGATATTATCTACCTGTGCAGCCCGAACAATCCGACCGGGGCGGTCGCGACGCACGAGCAGCTACGCGGGTTTGTCGAGTACGCGCTGAAGCACAAGGCCGTGATCATTTTTGACTCGGCCTATGCCGCGTACATTTCCGATCCGACGCTGCCGCGATCGATCTTCGAGATCGAGGGCGCGAAGAAATGCTGCATCGAGCTGAACAGTTTTTCCAAAGAAGCCGGTTTCACCGGCGTGCGGCTCGGGTGGACGATTGTGCCGAAAGCCTGCGTGTGCGAGGACGGCGCGGAGGGCGAGCTGAACCGGCTGTGGCTGCGGCGTCAGACGACTATGTTCAACGGTGCGTCGAATATCGTGCAGTACGGCGGGCTCGCGGCGCTGTCGGAGGCGGGCCAGAAGGAGTGCCAGGCGCTGGTCGCGTATTACATGGTGAACGCGCGCGCGATCCGCGAGGGCTTGCAAGCGATCGGCCTGGAATGCTTCGGCGGCGTGAACGCGCCGTATGTGTGGCTCAAGACCCCCGGTGGCTTGACCTCGTGGGCCTTCTTCGACAAGTTGCTTACCGAGTGCCACGTCGTCGGCACGCCCGGCTCCGGCTTCGGCCCCGGCGGGGAGGGCTACTTCCGGCTGAGTTCCTTCGGCCACCATGAGGATGTCCGCAAGGCGGTCGAGAGCATCAAGACGCGGTTGAAGTTGTAGCCGCGCCCGCGATCATTGGCTGATATACTTCTGTTGCGACGAGGGTGCATCCGTGGCGAAGGTATTCAGACATTGGAGGCAACTGACGGTAGCGCTTGCGGTCGTCGCTGCCGTCGTTTTCGGGTATATCAATGCGCTCGACGAGAGAATGTCTACGGATTCCCTCGTCCGTACGTCATTGAATTGGGCAATCGGCCCGATTGCCGTCCTTGTCGTGTACCTGCTCAGCGTCCGGGTGACAAGAGATTCGGCTTTCAACTACACCGAGGCCGTAGTCCTCTCGTGGGTCTATGCGATGATGTATGCGCAGCATGCGTTCAACGGCCCGTCATGGCGGAACGGCCCGGACAATGCAGCGCATATGCATCTGGTGCTAGAGCCGCTACTGATCGGAGTTCCAGCCCTATTCGTCATCGGGTATATGCTGTGGACAATGGTGCGAAGGGTACAGAGTTCCGTGGCGCGGCTTTCCGTGATGGCGCCTCCCGAGTCTGCATCTGATGAGCAGATGTCACCCTAGAACGCCCTTACAGGGCTTCTTTGAATTTGGGCCGCGACCCAGGGCGTCGCTCGCTACTGCTCACTTTGCCCTGGGCTATTCTAGGACGCCCTTTCAGGGCTGCACTAGACTTTTTCTGAACGGCTCGAAAGCGTTTTTCGGAATGAGGGTATGACGCTACGGTCAAGTAAAGGCGGTCGAAAGCCTAAGGTCACGGCGCACGGCCGTTTCGCGCGGCCGAAGAATTTCTATGAGGCGGTGTACCGCGTCGTAGTGCTGATTCCGCGCGGGCGCGTGATGACCTATGGGCAGATCGCGACGATTCTGGGCGCGCCGCGGGCGGCGCGGGCGGTGGGCTATGCGATGCGGGCGTGTCCGGAGAACATTCCCTGGCAACGTGTGATCAACGGCAAGGGACAGATCAGCGCGCGCTCGCAGGTGGAGCGGCCGATTCTCCAAAGAATGATGCTCGAGGCCGAGGGCGTACGCTTCGACAAGACCGAGACTTGCGACCTCGACCGGGTGATCTGGGAGCCGACGAATGCAGACCGCTTCTACTACAAGGGATCGGAGCGGGCGCCGTTCGATTGAGGCCGTCGCGGTTTCGCTGCCGATGCGACCTGACCCGGCGAGAGCCTACCGTGCCGCCGCCGCGCGGCGTGCGACGTATCGTTTTACCTTGATCTTCGATTCCCGGCCGCGTACTTCAGCCGCGTCGAAGGTGGTCTGCATCCGTAGCAGGGTGTCCATGTTTACCCCGAAGGCCTTCTCTATCCGGAGCGCCATGTCCGGCGAGAGCCCTGCGCGGCCGTTGAGTAGCGCGGAAAGCGCGGGCCGGGTGACCCCGAGCGCTTCCGCGGCGTCCGTCACCGTGAGGTCGAGCGGCTCGATGACCTCCATCCTAATAAATCGTCCCGGATGGCTTGGCTGTTTCATGCGCAACATCGTGTAGTCGTCCTTCTAGTGGTAGTCTTCAACATCGAGGTCGTAAATCTCGCTTGTGCGGCCGTCGATCCGGAATGTGATTCGCCAGTTTCGGCTGACGGTCAGGCTCCACGTCCCTTTGCGGTTTCCCGATAGCTGGTGCGCCTTCCAGTGTGGCAGTCCGCGGAGTTCGTGAGGGTCCTTCATTTCTTGCAAGAACGAGACCATGTTTCGCACTTTCTCGACCGACGCTGGATCCAGACCCGAGGGATCGTCTCGCTCGATGAATCGCCGCAGGCCCCGGTGCGCCACACTTCGGATCGTCATGCCGGAATCATGCCTTGAAATCCGAAGCGTGTCAAGTTACGCTTTACACATCGTTCGAGTGCAGCCTGAAAGGTCCGGCGCTTCTCGCCATGGGGTGCACGGGGTAGTGCCGCGGTTTTTGTATCGTTGCACTGGGAGGTGTGGACGGGTATCGTGGCGCCGTCCAACTTATCGAGGGTCATCCATGCGTCATTCATCGATTCTGATCACGGCTGTCGTGTACTTATGCTCCGTCGGGGTCCTGGCCGAACCGCTCACGTTGCACGTCGCGCCGAAAGGCGATGATGCCGCGGCAGGGACCTCCGCTGCGCCGCTGCGGACCTTGGCGGGTGCGCGTGACCGCGTGCGGGCGCTGCGCGTGGCGGGCAAGGTTCCCGCCGAGGGCGTGGTCATCGAGATTGGCGCGGGCGAGTATGCGCTTGAGGCGCCGCTGGCGTTGACGAAGGAGGATTCCGGCACTGCGGACGGCCCCGTGATTTGGCGCGGGGCGGCGAAGAGCGGCGCGTCTATTCTTGGTTCGCGGCGAATTCAAACTTTCTTGCCGGTGAAGGATGAGGCCATCCTCAAGCGTTTGCCGGAGGAGGCGCGCGGGCATGTCGTGCAGGCCGGTCTGAAATCGATCGGCGTGAGCGACTTTGGATCGCCTGAGGGCGGCGGGCTGTCGCTACTCTTCAATGGCCAGCCGATGACCTTGTCGCGTTGGCCGAATGAGGGCTTCACGAAAATTGTCGAGGAGGCCGGCGCGGAGAAGGTCGACATCCGCGGCGTGAAAGGGTGCAAGGAGGGCCGCTGGGTCTACGACGGCGAGCGGCCGGCCCGCTGGATCGGCGAGAGCGACGCGTGGGTGCATGGCTACTGGTTCTGGGACTGGTCGGACCAGCGGCACAAGGTGAAATCGAT
>VFKU01000328.1 GCA_009885415.1 Rhodothermota bacterium | reverse complement strand
TCGTCGATAAACAATATCGTGTCGTGCGAACGCTGCAATTCCTCCAGCAACGCAAACACCTTCGCCTCAAATTTCCCGCGATACTCCGTCCCCGAAATCATCGCGGCGATGTTCAATTCCAGAATCCGCGTCTGCGGCAGCACCTCGCGCAGCGCGCCCGACACCATCTGGCACGCCAGCCCCTCGATGATCTTCGTCTTTCCCGTGCCCGCCTCGCCGACGAGTATCGCGTTGTGCTTGCCCTTGCGCACGAGAATCTCGACAAGCTGCATCAGCTCCTTGCCGCGACCCGTCGCCGGCTCAATCCGCCCCTCACGCGCCAGCGCCGTCAAATCGCGCGTGAACGAATCAAGATCCACCGCGCCCCCCGCGGCGGCCTCCGGCTTTTCGCCCGGCCCATCCGCAACGGCCGCCGCTGCGGATCGCGGTCGCGCCGCCGCACTCGGAAGAATCGTCTCACGTTTCGGCGCAGACAAACCCGCGCGCAGCGCCTCGATCACCGCACCGCGATTACACCCCATCGCATCCAGCACACGACAAGGCGCGGCCTGCGAATCTGCGAGCAACGCAAGAAGAACATGTGAGGCCTGCGTGTCCGGGCTGCGCAATCGCTTCGCCAGCCGCGCGGATTCATGGACGATCGCCGCGCAACGCGGCGTATAAAAAACTTCGCCGCTCGTCTCCGGCATCCGCCCACGCCAACCATCCCGATACACCCGCTCGACCGCAGCGTGAAAATGCCCCGCATAGGTCTGCAAGGCCTCAGACAACTGCGCGGAGTCGCAGACCAGCGCCTCAAAAAGATGCTCAACGCCGACATACTCGCCGCCCCGGCGAAGACATATCTTCTCCGCCTGGTCGATCAACACCCCCACCTCCGGCGATACCCGGACCTGCACGGCGCTTCCCCCGCGTCCGCTCCCCAAATACCCTCATGCGGACTACGTACAAACGTTACCACAGAAACGCGAAATCGCGCCTAAACAGGCCAAAACCGCGGAAAAATACGAACGAGCGCCGGAACTATCGCTTGGGCACCAATTGTTCGCGGTCCAAATAGTCCACCACAGCGGAGGCCGCGAGCGCGTGGCCGGCGGAATTCCAATGGCGATCCTGAAGCCGGAAATACAGCGGGCCCTCGCCCCGGGCCTCCGCCTGCCGAAAAGCATCGAGCAAGTCGAGCACGCGAATACCGTGCTCCCCGCAATAGTGCGCCAGGCGTTTCGACGGTTTGTCCATGTCCATACGAAGGCCCGGCCACCGCTGCTGGACGAGCTTCTCGTACTTCGCTTCGACCTGCACTTTGTCCGGCACCAAAACCACCACCAAGTCCGCGCCCATCGCCCGACTCAACCCGGCCATCTTCTCCAGATACGCGAAGCTCACCTCCCACGCCTCGCCCCACGCGCGCTCATAGCCCTGTGCATCGAGACGGCTGCCCGGATAGAGCGACGGCACAAACGCGTCGAGATACACGCCCAGATACACGTTAGGATTCAACTGTGGCAAAAACACCTCTTGCGCCAGAGAATCCCGATAAAGCGTAACGACGGAGAATGCCAACGACGACTCGCGCCATCGCGCACGACTCTCTACTCCGGCCGCGGCCGACCGAGTGGCGAGGTGACGATCGAGTTTCGCGACATCCGGCTTCGACTCCACAAACGCACCCGCGGCGTCGCGAACGGCGAAAGGCCGTCCGTAATACTGCACGCCCTCGTCGCCCCAAAGTTCACGCGACAGCTCGCTCGAATTGTTGTGAACGTCGTTCGCGATATACACAAACACGACCACCAAATTCGGCCGGAACCGCGCGCCTTCTTCCAACAGCGTCACGTATTCCTGAATCGTCCCATAGCCGGACACGCCAAAATTGGCGACCGATACCCCGCGATCGACCAACCCATTCTCCACCAACTCCGGGGCCGCCTCCCCCCAAGCAATCTGTTGGGCATCAATGAACGAGTCGCCAAACATCGCGATACGGAACTCCCCGGACTTCGGGGTCGAAGCAGGACCCGACGAACGATGTCCCGCGGCATCCGTAGAAAACTGGACCACAAAGTCCACCGTCGCAAATTGGCTGCTCTGCCCCGGCGCCAGGACCCAGCCCCGCGTCGCGTGAGGCCTCCAATGCAACACCGGATCGCGCGCCTCGCCAAGCGACAGCGTCCCGAGGAAATACCATCGCACACCGCACTCGATTATCAGCGCCGCGAACGCCAGCGACGCGCAAAAAAGCGCGGCGTTAATCGCAACCGACTTCAACCTAACCCGCCCCACTTCTGCACTAGGCTGCATCGACCTGCCCGCATCGCGCGCTGAAGAACACTCGCCCAGCGCCTCGATCTGTTTGTAGCTTTGTTGCCATCGACGCGCCAGGAACTCCTGGCGACGACTCGTC
Source organism: Rhodothermota bacterium (assembly GCA_009885415.1). Taxonomy (GTDB): domain Bacteria; phylum Hydrogenedentota; class Hydrogenedentia; order Hydrogenedentales; genus VFKU01. The sequence goes on along the minus strand of VFKU01000328.1, from coordinate 822 downwards.
CGGCCCAGCCTAACACAGGCCGATCAGCCAGCGTCAAAGATCAACGGCGGGACGCTCGGAACCAAACTCCTCTACCAGTCGCGCCATTTCTTTCGAGCACTCGTCCCCGCGCGCGATCAGTCCCTCAACGACCCCACGCCGATCCGCCTCCGAACGATTCTGACTCACCTTCCCCACCAGCCGATCAATAGGAATCTCAATCCCCACAATCGCCCCCAACATCCCATCGACAAACTCACCCGGCGCGTCCGACACCTTCCACGGCAACGCCTCGCCCGCCTCATGCGTATCGACCAACTCCGTCACATGCCGCAACAACCACCCCTTCTCCTCAATCACCCGCGCCACCCCATGCGCATGCACCACCGAATAATTCCACGTCGGCACCACCTTCCCATGCGCCGCCTTCGCCGGATACCACGACGGCGTCACATACCCCTGCGCCCCCTGAAAAATCACCACCGACGGCACCGCCGCCGAAAACAACCGCCACACCGGGTTCGCCCGCGCCACATGCCCCACCAGCGTCCCCCGCTCCCCACGCGAAGCATCCACCAAAAACGGAATATGGTTCGCCACCAGCCCGCCCTCCCCCAACGTCACCCAAGCCCCCAACGGATGCGCCCGCATCAACCCATGCATCACGCCAAGATCCAATACCTCATTGTGCTTCGGCAAATACATGAAGACCCGACCCTCCCGTCCAACCCAACCCCAATGCGCACAAAACGGCCAAAATTCCCAAACCCTCCCCCGAATTGCCCCCCTTTCAATTCCCTTGCCCTTGCCCTGCAATCCCTCCATACCTCCCATCCTTCCCCT
>VFKU01000515.1 GCA_009885415.1 Rhodothermota bacterium | reverse complement strand
GAGCGGCGACCCGGAATTTTCGCCGTAGCGCTCGTCGTCCTCGTCGATGAGTGTGTCGAAGTCATTGTCCAGGCCATCGGCGACGAGATTGCGCCAGTCGTTCCAAAATTGGAATGCGATCGGCGTCACATCATCGTCCACCGTCGTGGTCGGGTCGCGAACGATCGTCCCGATGTCCCAATAGGTGAAGAAGGGCCGCGGGCCGGAACTCGAATCAAACACAGCCGTCCACGTGGGGGCAAAGATCGGCGTCAATCCCACATCGCCGATGCCGAGAACACAGGCCTGGCCCAAACTATTGGTGAAGACGCGGTCGTCGAAATCGATTGTCACCAAGGTCTCCAGGGTCGCCTGGTCCGCCGCGCACGTGAGGAGCCCAGAGTTCATGTAGCGGATGTTCTCGCCGACGACGTAGTCGGCGGGATCGCCCAGCCCGAGGAAGCTCCATGCATTGGGAAGGGTGAAGGTGTCTTCGGCAATTCCGTCGCCGTCAGCATCGAATTCCATCACGTCACCGCCGCCCGCAAGCATCTTGATCCACACCTCGCGCCGAGCGGCCTGCCGCACCAATTCCTGGCAACCCGCGTCAGTGCTGGCGCAACCGGCGCGATTGACCGCTGCCGTAGCCATCGCCTCCCACGGTGCCGGCTGATTGGTATTGTCCGAAGTAAAAATGCCCGACCAGTCGATCGGAAACGAATCGAGCGAGTCCGCGCCCGGCTCGATGTACCGGAGTAGTTGATACGTGGGTATTTCCGACCCTTCCGTTGACTCATACGTGTACGGATCGAAGGCGCCTGACAAATTCGCGAGCGACGGATCGTGGTACACGACATACGTCACGCGCGACATATTTGGATTCGGGGAGTCGTCCGCCGAGATGAGGCCGACATAGGTGAAGCCGATCGGCGTGCCGTAGAAGCTGAAGTTGTCGCCGTGATCGCGGTTGGTGAATGCGCGGCTGAGGTCGCGTTCGAGCACTTTCATCATGCCGCGGGCGAGCTCAAAGGCTTCCTGGTTCTGGAAGCCCTGCTTGGAGGTGCGGATCGCCGTGCTGAAGGCCAGCGCCACGCTGGCCATCACGGTGACGAAAATCGTCAGCGCCACGAGCAACTCGACCAGCGTAAACCCGGCCGCGCCTCCGCCTCCGTGGCATGGGCGGCCCGCCCATGCGCGCCCTCTCCAGAATTTCGGATTGCTTCTCGGGTAGGGGCAAGCCCCCGTGGTTGCCCGCGCACGGGGCGGCCTCAGGTTGGCATAGGGCGGCCACGGGGGGCCGCCCCTACGGTTTGTATTCGTATGTTTCGCGTCGCGCATCGCTCACTGCTCCGCGACGAAGGTGGTGAAGGATTCGGTCCGGCCGTTGGGCAGCGTCACGTTGAAGGTGACGCGCTGCAAGTACACCTCGGCCGCGCCCGGCAGCCGCTGCACCGAGGTCGCGTAGCCGTAGATCTTCGCGCCGGTCTGCGGCTGGTTCAACAACTCCGGCAGCAGGCGATCGTTGTACAACGACTCGGCGCCCGACGCGCGAATCTGGCTCATCACCGAGTGCGCCGCCTGCGACGTGATCGAGCGCTCGGCCGCAATGCGCGCCGCCTTCAAGCTCTGCGGAAACATCAGCAGCACCGAGACGACGCCGACGAGCAAAATGCCCAACGCCACGATCACCTCGACCAGCGTGAATCCTCCGCGTCTATCGGAAGTCGCGCGCGTCATGGCAGCATCCTCACGCGGCCGGTCGGGACGAAGAGCTCGATTGTCGTGGCGATGTCCGGATAGTCGTTTGTCGTATCAAGATCGTCAAAACCAAAAACTACATCTATCGGCGTCGTGGCGTTATCGACATTGAAAATAATGGGCCTCGTCTCGGCTTGAAGCACGTCGGTGTTCGAGTCGGCAAAGAACCGGTCCTTGTACGGCGCATCTGGCCGTGCGCCAACGCGAATTCGAAACCGCTGGAGGCTGCCGGAAGCGTTCATCGATCCGTCTGGCAAAAAACGGTGCGCAGGGAAACTGGTAGGAACAAGAGTATCGAGAGCGTAGTCGAGGATCCCCAACCCGCTGCACCCGTCCGCGCGGGGATCGAGGTATCCGGGCGCGTTCACGTCGTAGAGCTGAATGCCCATCAAGCCTGTCTTAGACACGTCTGTCGCGTCCACCTCGAAGAGGTCGGGCAACACAGCCATCTGCTTCGGCAAGGGCCGAAACACGCCGTCGGCCGAACTCAGCGGCACGAAGATATCGCGGCTGTTCGCCGGGAGGTTATAGGCGATCAGTTCCTCGCGTTTGAGCCGCCGCGCCAAGATCACGCTGTCGGCCACTGGCACACAAGGACTGCCCGAGAGTTCACTGTCCGCGATCAGCGCGCCGCCGTAGGCCACGGCCGTCTCGACGTTATAGGTGCTGGCGTAGACGCGCGCGGCCTTGAGAATGGTGAAGAGTTCGCGCGCGGCGAAGGCGGATTTGCCCGCGCCCGACCAGCCGCTGCGGATATACGCAGGCACCACCACGGCGCTGATCACGCCGATCATGCCGAGCACGACGAGCAACTCGACAAGCGAGAGCCCGGCTGTGTCGCGGCGCTGTGTGGCCCTGCCCATGGGGTACTCCTCCGCGCCGCCTAGCTCTTCGGCGCGTTGTCCCAACCGGCCTCGGTGTCCCAACTGTTCGGATCGTCGCCACCGCCGAGGAAGGCGGGATCCGCGTTGTCCACGCCCAAATTCAACTGCGTGAGCAGATGCGCGTCGCTGCGCTGGTTCGCGCCCGATGACCACATGTAGACCTCCACGTCGCGCGGCGCGGGGTAGCCATAAGCGTCGAGAGTTGCAAAGGCGAATTGGCTGAAAGATCCCTGTGGATCTTGGAACGCGCTTCGATCCTCTGCCGGCTGGCCGGGCAACTCGGCGCGGGCCGCAGCCTCGGCGACGGACCCGTACACGTATGCATCGGCAGTGCCAAAACCCGGATCGTCCGGCGAAAGCGCGCCTGTGTCGTAACTTGTAGCGAGCCGGTATGACCGCAATGGCACCGGCCCGCGGGTCGGACCCATCCAAAAATTATACTGCTGGCCCCAGGGATCTTTACCGATCGTTATGGCGGTCGTGCCGATCTTCTGGCGCACTTCGGCCAGTACCGTGTCCTTAATGAACTGCGACTCTTTCCCTTGCCGCAACAACTCGTAGAAGAAATTGTTATAAAAGGACTGCGCTTCGGTCACGGCGGAAATGTCTCCGCTTCGGATACGGTTGCTCAGTGTGTCGAGGCCGTCTCGGGTGACATCGTTCAAGAAATCGCGAAAGTTGCTCCGGCCCGTCTCCGTGAGCACGCCCGCCAGCGCCGTCTCGGTGTTCTTGATCTCGGACACGGCCCGCGCCATGCGCGCACGCGCTATATACCGCGTCACCCGTGGCACTACGATCGCCGCGAGGATGCCGATGATCGCGATGACCGCGAGCAGCTCCACGAGCGTAAACCCGCCGCGGTCGCGCCGTTTTTGTAATTCGCTATACCACATGACTGCCTCCTGACTTCCCGGGCCGGCCGCCTTCGCCGGACCCACCACGCCCTTTATATGAATCCACGCCACCGGGGCGCGGGTTGCCTTATTCGCCGTCGCCGCCCGTACCCGTGAGCGCGTCGCCAAGTGTGAAAATCGGCAGGTAAAGCGCGACCACGATAAACCCGATCACGCCGCCGAGGCCGACGATGATCAACGGCTCCATGAGCGTGAGCAGCGCCTCGACCGCGGCCTCGACTTCGGCGTCGTAGATGTCGGCCACCTTGTTCAACATCGCGTCCAGGCTACCGGTCTCCTCGCCGACGTCGATCATGTTCACCACCATCGCGGGGAAGACCTTGGTCTCGTCGAGCGGGGCGGCGATCGTGTCGCCTTCCTTGATGCGGTCGTGCACCTTGAGCACGGCGTCCTGGATGACCGAATTGCTGATCGTCTCGCGGGTGATCTTGAGCGCCTGCAAGATTGGCACGCCGGAATTGAGCAGCGTGCCCAGGGTGCGCGCAAAGCGCGCCACGGCCACCTTGGTCACCAGGTCGCCGATCTTCGGCATCTTCAGCGAGACCCGGTCCAAGATGCGCTGCACCTGCGGGACCTTGCGGATCAGCTTGACGAAAATCATGAAGGAATTGAAATAGAGCATGAGCAGCCACCACTTGAGCTTCATGAACTCGGAGGCGTCCACAAGGAATTGGGTCGGGGCGGGCAGTTTGCTGCCGAATTCGGTGAAAATCTCGGCGAACACGGGCACCACCTTCACGAGCAGGAAGGACACGATGCCGGTCGCAATGATGACGACCGCGATCGGATAGACCATCGCGCCGCGCACCTTGCGGATTAGCGCCTGGCGTTTTTCCATGAACATGGCCAGGCGCGCGAGCACGACCTCGAGCATACCGCCGACTTCGCCGGCCTTCACCATGTTCACAAAGAGCCGGTCGAAAATCTTCGGGTGCTTGGCGAGCGACTCGGAGAAGGTCCCGCCGGACTGCACGTCGGCCGAAATCTCGCGCAACACGTCGCGCATCTTCGAGGCCTTCAATTGCGCGATCAGGATATTGAGGCTGCGCAGCAGCGGCAGGCCGGCGTCAATCAGCGTGCTCAACTGCCGGGTGATGATCACCTTTTCCTTGAATTTCACGCCGCCGAAGTACAGCTCTTCGAGGCCGCCCTTCTTGCGCCGCGCGCGTTTTTCGTCCGCCTTGCGCGCCTCGCGGATGTGCGTGGGGAACAGGCCCATGTTGCGCACGTCCTGCACGGCGAGCGCCTGGCTCTCGGACTCGATGACGCCGAAACGGTCCTTGCCTTCCTTGTCGGTCGCCTTGTAGGCAAATCGGGGCATGTGCTTCTCCGGGCGGCGTGCGCGCCTAGTCCACGAAAAGTTCGGTGTGATGAATCACTTCTTCGCCGGTCGTGATGCCCTGCGCCGCCTTGATCAGCGCTTCCTCGCGCAGCGTCAACATGCCCAAATGTTTGCGGGCGTACTTGCGCATCTCGTGCGTCATCTTGCGTTGCAAAATCATCTCGCGCAGATCGTCGTTCATCTTCAGCAATTCGTAAATGCCGGTGCGGCCCTTGTAGCCGGCATAGTCGCAGGACGGGCAGCCCTTGGACCGGTAGAGTTTCAGGTCCCCCGACTTGCGCCAGCTCTTCGGGACGCCCAACTCGTCCATCTCCGCCGGCTCGGGTTTGTAGGGCTGCCGGCAGTCGCGGCACACCTTGCGCACCAGGCGCTGCGCCAAAATCCCCTCGAGCGCCGACGTAATCAGGAAGGCCTCCACGTCCATGTCGAGCAGACGGGTCACCGTCTCCACCGCGCTGTTCGTGTGGATGCTGCTCAACACAAAGTGGCCCGTGAGCGCCGCCTCGATGCACATGTTCGCCGTGTCCAGGTCGCGCACCTCGCCCACCATGATGATGTCCGGGTCTTGGCGCAGAATAGAGCGCAGTGCGGACGCGAAGGTCAGCCCGGCCTCTTCACGAATCTGCACCTGCACGAGTTGCTCGATCTGCAACTCCACCGGGTCTTCGCAGGTGATGATCTTCGAACCGACCTCGTTCAACTCCGTCACGCAGGCGTAGAGCGTCGTCGTCTTTCCGCTACCGGTCGGCCCGGTCACCAGGAAGAGCCCGCTCGACTTGTTGATGATGGTGCTGATGTCTTCCTGCAGTTGCTTGGCCAGGCCGAGTTTGGGCAGCGAGGTCTGCACCGAGGTCCGGTCGAGAATACGCATCACGACGCACTCGCCGAAGAGGGTGGGCAGCGTGCCGACGCGCACGTCGATGTCTGAGTCGCCGATCTTGAGCTCGATGCGCGCGTCCTGCGGCAGGCGGCGCTCGCCGATGTCCATATTGCTCATCACCTTGGCGCGGGAGACCACCGCGATCGAAATCGCCTTGGGCGGCGCGACGATCTCGTGCAGCACGCCGTCGATGCGGAGCCGGATGCGGAAATCTTCTTCGTACACCTCGAAGTGGACGTCGGAGGCCTTCTTGTGCACCGCCTCGAGCAGCACCAGGTTCACAATCTTGATGATCTCGGGTTCTTGCGCGAGCTCGACGAGGTTCTCGACGTCGCCCACGATCTGCTGCTGGCCGAGCTCTTCCATCGTGAGCTCTTTGAGGCCCACTTTGTCGACCAGTAGTTGCAGCGTCTCGTTGACGTCCTCGCCTTCGTAGGAGTAGTTGCTCTTGATCGCCTGCGTCACGTCGGCGAGGTTGCTCACGGCCCCCTCGACCGGCCCGCCCACGATCTGGGCGATATCGTCGAGCAGGTTCAGGTCGAGCGGGTTGGCCAGCGCCACCACCAGCACACCGTTCTCCCGAATTCGCACCGGCATGACGTTGTAAAACCGCGCCACGTCCGGAGGAATTTTGCGCAGCACCTCGTCCTTGATCTTGAACTTCGTAAGGTCGACGCGCTCCATCCCCTGCTGGACGCCGAGGGCCTCGAGCACGTCCTGCTCTTCGCACAACTCCATCTTCACGAGGACGCGGCCGAGGAAATCGCCCGTCAAGCGCTGCCGTTGCAACGCCTCATCGAGCTCGAGCGGCGTGATCACGCCCTGTTCGACGAGGATGTCGCCCAGGTTACGCCGCTTTCCTCGATCTCTGTCACTGCCGCCAAGGGCTACTGCTGTCGCCATGGGTTCGCCGTCCCGCTGCGCTTACGCGTGCGGCTTTTGTGGGTTCTGGCCCGGCCCGTCCAGGGGCTTGGGGCCGTCATCCAAATTGAGGTCGCGCGCCATCGTTTCGAATTCGGCCGCGTTCTGACACTTGGCAATTCCCTCGTCGTAACTGATGATGCCTTTCTTCCATAGCGCCATCAGATGCTCGTCCAGAAGGTTCATGCCGTACTTGTGCCCCGTCTGGATCGCCGAGGTGATGCGGTAGGACTTGTTCTCGCGGATGAGGTTCTTGATCGCGTCCGTGGAAATCATCACTTCGAAGGCCGCGACACGGCCTGAGCGCCCCTTCTTCTTGCACAGCGCCTGCGAAATCACCGCCTTGAGATTGCCGGCGAGCTGTGTGCGGATTTGCTCTTGCTGGTTTGTGGGGAATGCGTCCACCAGACGGTCAATCGTGCGCACCGCGCCGGTCGTGTGCAGCGTGCCGAAGACCAAGTGGCCGGTCTCCGCCGCCGTCACCGCGGCCTCGATCGTCTCGAGGTCGCGCATTTCGCCCACCAGAATAATGTCGGGATCCTGGCGCAGCGCGCGTCGCAGCGCCTCGGAGAAGGTCGGCACGTCGACGCCCACCTCGCGCTGCGTGATGATGCTTTTCTTGTGGTTGTGATAAAACTCGATCGGATCCTCGATCGTGATGATGTGGTGATCGTGGGTCGAGTTGATGAAGTCAATCATCGCGGCCAGGCTGGTGCTCTTTCCGGACCCCGTCGGGCCTGTGACCAGGATCATGCCGCGCGGCTGGTTGATCACTTTCTTGAGCGAGTCGGGCAGGCCCAACTCTTCCATCGAGCTGATGCGCCGCGGAATGATTCGCAGCACCAGACCGATATTGCCGCGCTGCTTGAATACCGACACGCGGAACCGCGCGATGTCCTCGAAGGCAAACCCGAAGTCCGTCCCCCCAACTTCCTGGATTTCCTGCTGGTTGTCCACCGACGCGATGCTCTTCATGAGCCGCTCGGTGTCCTCGGGAGTCAGGGGTGAAATCCCGAAATGCACGAGATTACCGTGGACCCGACCCGCCGGCGGATTGTCCACCGCCAGGTGAAGATCCGAGCCCTCACGGTCGATCAACATCCGCAAAAGGCTGACCATCTCATACGCCATACCCGCGCCAATCCTCTCTCACCGCCGCTACCGGCAGTCCGTGTGCTAATAAAAACCGCTAACTCGTCGCCGCCGTCGCCAATGCCACGGGCACCGCTGCCACCGGTGCCACCGGCGTCAAAGGCTCGTCCGCCTTCGTGCGGCGGTTCACTTCTTCGACCGTGGTGATTCCCGCCAGGCATTTTTTCCAGGCGTCTTCGCGCAGCGATAACATTCCGTTTTCGCGCGCCTTGCGACGTAATTTAATCGACGAGGCACCTTCCATAATCAAACGCCTAAGATCGTCGTCCATCGTCAACAACTCGTAGGCGCCCAGCCGGCCCGAGTGGCCCGTGCCGTGGCAATTGTCGCACCCCGCCCCGTGCATCGTCTGCACCTTGTCCCACTCCACCGGCAGGCACAGGCGGCGCTTTTCGATCTCCGGCGGATCGTGCGGCTCCTTGCAGGTCGTGCAAATGGTGCGCACCAGCCGCTGCGCCAACACCGCGCGCACGCCCGACGCCACCAGGAAAGGTTTCAGCCCGATGTCCACCAGACGCACAAAAGAACTCGGCGCATCGTTCGTGTGAAGCGTCGAAAACACCAAGTGTCCGGTGAGCGCGGCTTTGATCGCGATCTCCGCCGTTTCCTGGTCGCGGATTTCGCCCACCATCACGATGTCCGGGTCCTGGCGAAAAATCGCGCGCAATGCGCGGGCGAAGTTCCAGCCAATTTCGTGGTGGATCTGCACCTGGTTGATTCCGCTCAACTGATACTCGACCGGGTCTTCCACCGTCACCAGTTTGCGATCGGGCTTGTTCAAATTGTGCAGCGAGGCGTACAGCGTCGTCGTCTTGCCGGAGCCGGTCGGTCCCGTCACCAGGATCACGCCGGTCGTCATCTTCAGCAGGCCTTCCCACGTGACCTGGTCCTCGGCGCCGAAGCCAAGCTGGCCCAGACCGAGCTTGAGGCTCTCCTTGTCCAAAATACGCATGACGATGCTCGCGCCGTAGTACGCCGGCAGCGCGCTCACGCGCAAGTCCACCATGCGTCCGCCGAGCTGAATCTTGATGCGGCCGTCCTGCGGGACGCGTTTCTCCGCGATGTCCATCCCGGCCATGATCTTCAGGCGCGAGATGATCGCGTCCTGCGCGCGCTTAGGCGGCGCCGGCATCAGTTGCAGCACGCCGTCAACACGGTAGCGCACTTTCACGTCGAACTTGCCCGGCTCCACATGAATATCGCTCGCCCGCAGCCGGAAGGCCTCCATGATCATGTGGTGTACGTAACGCACCACCGGACTGTCGTCGTCGTCCTCTTCGTTCGAGCCGCTGGCCTTCGCCAACTCCTCGACGTTGATGCTGTCCAGGCTCATGCTCGACATGCTCATGTCGCTCGAGCTAAGACTGCCCAGGCTTCCCGCCGAGCTGTCCAGCGAACTGAGGTTCGACATGGTACTCAGCGTGCTCATCGTGCTCGCGCTGCTCACCGTCGACAGCATCGACTCTACCGTCGTCTCCGCCAGCCCGTAGTATTTGCCCAGCGCCGCACGGATGTCCTCGCGCGTCGCCAATACCGGCTCCACCGGACGCTCCAACAGCCGCGCGAGGTTGTCCATCGCGTTCATGTTCGTCGGGTCCGCCGTCGCCACTTTCAGCGTCTTGCCGTCTTCCTCGACCGGGATCACTTTGTAGATCTGCGCGATGTTGACATCGATCAGGTTGCGGATGCGCTCCGGGATTTCGCGGTCCGAAAGCCGTATGATCGGAATGCCGAGCTGCTCGGCCAGGCCTTCGGAAATGTGGTGCGGGCTTATGTAGCCCAAGCGGGCGAGGATCTCACCCAGCTTCTTGCCTTGCATCGTGGTCTGCTGGCGATGAAGGGCCTCCTGCAGTTGATCGGCGGTGATAACACCGCGATCCACCAAGCCCTGCCCGAACATGCTGTAGCCCTGGGATTGCATGGCCTTAAGGCCTCCACTTCAGCGTCTAAACTCTATCAGAGGGGGGCAGGAAAGTCAATGTGAATTCTGCTATTAAGTATTGGAATTAAACGACTTACGAGCACATGTGTCAACAATTTACCATCCCAAAAACGCCGATCTAAACTCCGGTTTCTGACCCGGAGATCGACGTATTCTTGTCCGAACACGCCCGATTGTCAAGGACTTCGCAAAAGACCGCGCAGGGAGTGCCCGGAAACTCAGGCGCGCGGCGAGGAGAGGGTGATCGCGCAGTTCAGGCCCTTGTTGTCCTTGGCGACCTCGATTTTGTTGAGCAGCTCGAGCGCCACGAGGTGGTCGCTGTGCTGGAGCGAGTGCATCAGCTTCACAAGATCCTCTAGGCCGATGCCGTCCAATTCAATCGAGATAAGGTTCAGCCGTGCGGGCGCGACCAGGATCTTGAAGCGCGCGACTTCTTTCAGCCCGAGCTCGCCGAGCACGTCGCCGGCGTAACTGTAGAGATCGAAGTCGCCTTTGCCCGCGCTCACGCGCTCCGCAATGAGGTCCCGGCCCTTGCGCTGCTCGAGGATGGCCTGGCGCAGCTCGCGCGCTTCGTCGAGCCGCTGGACCGCCGCCGCGAGTTCGCTGTGTGTCTCGCGGTACTTCCGTGAGAGCACGCGGCCCGCAGGCAAGAAGATCATCGAGAAAAAAATCGCCGCTGCCGCGATGACGAGCAGCCGTTCCCGCCGGGTGAGTGTGCGTCGCGCCATGCTCAGACCACCTTGACGCGCAAGACAAAGGTGTCCTTGCCGCCTTCGTTGTTTCGCGTCGATCGATCGCGAAGGACTTCGATGAGTGCCGACTCGTCCAGCCGATCGACAGCGCTGTTGTACTTCGCCGAATCCTGCACCGTCCCCTCGATCGTGATTTCCTTGCTCGAAGGGCGCTGCGTCATTCGCTGGATGTCCGCCACCTTCGAATCGAGCGCGGCAGTAATCTCCACCAGCACGTCGAGCAGCGGCGGTGCGCTGAAACGCTCCAGCGACACGCCCTGCGATTGGTCGCTCTCCTGAATCGCCGCGTCCTGCATGAGCAGCAATGCCGCCGCGCCGCCCGCATCGTTGTCGGGCCGCTTCTGCGCGAGATCGGGGTAGGTCGACTCGACCTCGGCCCACACCGCCTCACCGATTTTTTCCAGCGCCGCGCGGTCCTTGCGGTATTCGAAAAACACCAGACCCAAATAGGCCACCAGCACCACCGCGCCCGCCGCGCAACTCACCAGCGCCGCCCGCGCAAGGCGGGGATCCGCCGCGCCGCGCAGAAAGTTCACGCTGAAGGGGCCGCCCGCCGCGTTGCACGCCGCCGCGATCGGGCCGGACCAGCGGTTGAATTCATCGCTCTGTCCCGCGTCCTCTTGGCCGCCGGCGGCAAAGCCCGGCAGCTCCGCCGCAAGCCCATCGTAATGCACCGGCACGTCGATCTCCGCCTCAAAAATCGTGCGCCCGGCCTCGTGCAGGGGCGCACCGGTCAGCGAGAGCCCCGAAGGAGCGAGGCCCGCGCCGCGCTCGGCGGAATAGGCCCGCAACAAATTGCGCACCTCGAGCGCCGCGCCCGCAGGGTTCGCCCGGAAGGCCGAGGGATCCAAATCCAGCCGGCGCAGATAGGTCAGGCGCCCGGCCTCGACCACGCCGAGCAACGCCTCGCGCGCGCGGAAATGCAGCACGGCCCGCGGCGCCGCCTCGCGCTTGCGGCGCCCCGCCCACAGCGAGGTCAACGCGAGCGCATCGAGATACACGCCGTCGACGCGCAGGCCCGCCGCGCGCAGCGCCTCGACCTGACGCGTCAGCGACTCGCGCCGCACGCCCACCGCCAATACTTCGGTCTCGCCGCTCGACGCGCGCGCGGGCAAGTGGTCCACGATTAAGTCTTCGATGGGAAAAGCGAGCGTGGGCTCGAGCTCGAAGGGCACCGCCGCCGCAATCTTGCGCCGCGAACGAAACGGCACCTTGAGCAAACGCAACACGCCCCACGACGCCGGCGCCGACAACACGAAGCTGGACGGCTTGGACTTCAGCCGGCCCACCGCCTCCCGCGCCGCCATCGCAGCCACCTCGGGCCCCGCGCCGGAAATCGCCACCTCGGCCACCTCCACCACGCGCGGCGCACGGCCTCCCGTGCGCACGACGGCCACGCGCACGGCGTCGTCGCCAATCTCGATGCCGGCTATCTGAGCGGGAATCTGCATAGTCTCCGTCGCGCTCTCTTGTCCCTAAACAAACTCTACCTCGGTCGCTGCCATTATGACATCAGCCGCCAATCAATAATCCTGAATATCTGCGCCGCGCCGCTGCCGGCCTGTTGACCCGGCGTGTCCTCCTGCGGCGTGTCGCGCCAGATATAGGCCTCCACGCGCACCGAGACGTCACCGGTCTTGCTGTCGCCGTAAATGCGGAACACGCTGCTCTTCACGTCGAACAACTCCGGCGGCAGCGGCCCGGGCGTCGCGCCGTCCTGTCCCTCTTCTTGTTGCTGGCCCGGATTCGTCCCTCCGGTCTTGGGGCGCGGCGCGGGCAGGAGTCCCTCGGACTGCAATTCCTGGCGGCTCGTGTACGGCCCGGTGTCCTCGCGACGCTGCATCACCTGTTGCGCTGATCCCTGCACGCCGCCCGACGCGGCCAGCGCGTCGAAGATCGCCTCGAGCACCTCCGCGGACGCCGTGTTGATGTTCACCCGGCCCTCGGGGTTTCCGTGCACGGTCAGGATTTCGCTCATCGGCGG
>VFKU01000790.1 GCA_009885415.1 Rhodothermota bacterium | reverse complement strand
GTTTTTTCGCGTAGAACTTGACCGCTTTATTGCGCGGATTACGCGCGGGGAAGAAGAGTTTCGCGGCGCGTTCGATGCCGGTGGATTCTTCAGTGACGTGATAGACCTCGCCCTCCCAGCCCGCTCCGAGGCACACGCCGACGCGGTATTTGCCTGCGAGGCGATTGCCTGGCTTGAGGTCGAAGGCGTCGATGCGGCGTGCGCTGATGAAGCCGTTGCCGTTGGCGCTGTGCCCGTTTCCATTACCGTTCTTGCTCATAGGTCCTTCTGCGCGCTCAGAGCGCGAGCATGTTGGCGAAAATGCGAATCGCGCCGGGGTTGAGCGCGCGGAGCTGGCGGTACCACACGAGCGAGGTATAGAAATACGTACCCTCGCCGTATTTCGCGACGAGGCAACTGCCTTGCAGCGGCGCCTCGCCGGGATCGGAGACGCTGATGAGCGGGGTGTATTCCGGCGCCCACTTGCTCGGGAAATATAGGCCGCGCTCTTGGATCCAGTGGTCCCAGTCGCCCGCGCCGATTTTGTTCGGCACGTTGAAGAGCGGGTGTTCGGATTGCAGAATCGTGATCGGCGCGGTCTCGACGGTGACGCGTTGCCCGCCGACGGTCAATTCGTAAGGTGCGTAGGCCGATTGCCACTCGATCGTCTTGTGGTAATTCACGATCACCGTGCCGCCGCGCTTGCAGTAGTCGAGCAGAGTCTGGTTGTTCGCCACGAGGTCGGGGCGATCGAGATACGCGCGGATGTCGACGAGGATCGTGGTGAAGCGATCGAGCGACTCCGGCGTGAAGTCGGCGGTCTCGATGGTGTCGTAGGGCACGCCGAGGCGATCGAGCGTGATCAGCAGCGTGTCGTCGTAGCTGCGAATGACGCCGACCTTGCGGTCCTTCGGCACCTGCACGTCCACATAACGGACGAGGCCGGTGAGCGAGTGGCCCGTCTCCGCGATTTTCGCAGTGAGCGGGTAATCGCCCGGCGCGAGGCCTTTGGCGAGGTGCGCGCGGACGGGGATGATCTTCTGATCGCCTTCGCGCGCGAAGCTGACGCTCACCGAGGCTTGATCGAGCGTAATGCCTTTCGCGGCGCTGAGTTCGAGCGTGGCCGAGCCCGGGCCGGGCGCGTGGTTGGTGACGAGCAGCGTGAACTCGGCGGCGTCGCCGGTGTCGGGCCGCACGAGATAGGGCGCGTTCAGGAATTCGAGCGCGACGGCGGGCGCGATTTCGAGATAGACCGGCGCCTCGACCGTGACGGGCGTGCCGCCGATGTCGGCCGTGGCGGTGACGGCGAGCTGCGGCTCGAGATAGTGCGGCTGGTAGACGAACTCGGAATAGGGGATGGTGCGCGGTTGCGCGGCCGGCACCTTCAAAATGAATTCGCCGGCGCTGAAGGCTCCGGTGAAAGTTTGCGTGAGCGGCGCGGGCATCGCCGCGGCGAACCACGGCTTCGCGCGAACTTCGAAGGTGACGTTGGTGGCGTCTTGCGCGCCGAAGTCGATCGCTTCGACGGCGAGCTTAATTTCCTGGCCCGCCACGACCTCGGTGTCGCTCGGCTTGGCGGTGACGCGCAACTCCGCCAGCGCACCGGTGAGACGATTGGCGCGATCGGCCGCGGCGCTTGCCGGGTCTTCCGCGCGCGCGGATTTGAGCAGACCGGCCGCCGTTGCCGTGTCGAGCGAGTCGAGGCCCGCGGTGGACAGCGCGCGCGCGTCAGCGTTGATGCGATCACGCAGACCCTCGAAGAGTCCGCCGCCGGGCGCAGGGACGTCGCCGCCGTCCTGCGTGCCTTCTTTGTGTTCCTTGGCGAGGCCGTAGGAGGCGGTCGAGCGGCTGGTAAGGAAGCGATCGATGAAGAAGCCCATGCCTTGCGTTTCGTGTTCACGGAGCGCGTTCGCGGCGATCTGGGCATAGGTCAATCCGCGCACGGGATCAAGTTCGTTGAAGTCAATGCGGACCAGTTCGCCGCCGCCCTGGAAGGAGCGCACGTAGAGCCGCGCGGGCTGCCAGGGTTGGAGGCCTTCCTTTAGATGCTCGGGGAAGACCTTTGGATCGGCGGCTTTGTCGAAGGCGTCTTGCAGCGCTTGTCCGATGCCTTGGTGATGTCCGTGGCCGCCGGTCGGGCCGTGGTGCGTGATGATGACGTCGGGGCGCAGTTCGCGGATTTTCCGGACCATGCGCTCCAAGGCAACGTCGTAGCCCCAGATGTCGAAGGTCTCCTGCTTCGACTTCGAGAAGCCGAACTCCGGCAGGTTGAGGAAGTGCAGCTCCGCGCCGGTGATGGCCGAGGCGCGCGACATCTCGCCGGTGCGCAAGACGGCGAGGTGCTCGTAAAGATCGGAGCCGATTTCATTTTGCCCGCCTTCGCCGCGCGTCGCGAGCACGGCGAAAGTTTTGTATCCGTATTTCTTGCGATACATGGAGAGCGTCGCGCCATCTTCGTCGTCGGGATGCGCGGCGACGCACATCAGGCGCAGGTCGGTGCCCGCGTCGAGCAGGTCCTGGTGCTTGGCGACGTCGCCGAGCGGTGCCTCAGCCAGCGCTGCCGCGCCGATGAGGGCCAGAAAAAGACAGAAGCCCGTGCTCACGAATTTTTGAATCATCGAAATGCCCTGCCCGCAGCCGCCGGTTAGTCGCGTAATCAGCCGGGCATCTTAGCATTTGGGAGGCCCCCGGCGCGATGGCGCGACGTGTGGAAAAGGCCCGAAAATGGAGGCGAGGGACGCGCCATCACAGGTAGGGTGGGCTTCAGCCCACCAGCCTCCTCGATCCAGCAAGCTCAGCGCACCGAGG
>VFKU01000229.1 GCA_009885415.1 Rhodothermota bacterium | reverse complement strand
GTAGCCGCGGTCGAAGTCCATGCCGTCCACGACTTCGACTTCGGTCTGCAGGCCCTTGCCTTCTTCGATCGTCACCACGCCGTCGTCGCCGACGTTCTCGAGCGCGTTGGCGATCATGTTTCCGATTTCCTTGTCGCCGTTCGCCGAGATCGTGGCGACCTGCGCGATTTCTTCTTTGCTCTTGATCTTCTTCGAGGCCTTCACGATTTCTTCGAGCACCACCTCAAGCGCCTTCTCCATGCCGCGCTTGAGCTGCATCGGGTTCGCGCCAGCCGTCACTTGCTTGAAGCCGTGCTGGATCAGGCTCTGCGCGAGGACGGTGGCCGTCGTCGTGCCGTCGCCCGAGTCGTCCTGCGTCTTGCTCGCCGCCTCGCGCAACATCCGCGCGCCCATATTTTCAAACGCGTCCGGAAGATCCACTTCCTTGGCCACGCTCACGCCGTCCTTGGTAATCGTCGGCGCGCCGAAGGACTTCTCCAGGAGCACGTTGCGACCCTTGGGACCGAGGGTGGCCTTGACCGCGTTCGCCAAGACGTCCGCACCCCGAATGAGGGCCGAGCGGGCCTCTTGACCGAAAATCATCTGCTTTGCCATGTGTCTTTCTCCTAGTAGCGAAACCGCATTACCGGTTCATACGCAATGAGTTAGAGCGGAGGCCCCGGCGACTGCACCGGGCGGCTCTTAGCACTCTTTAGACGCGAGTGCTGATAGTAGCAAATGAAAAAGGGGGCAGTCAAGGGGCGCGCGGCCGGGCTGCAGTTTAGAGTTGCGGAGGACCGCCGGGGCCTTTCGCGAGCAATGGCCTCACTTTTTCCGCGAGTAGCGCGTGGGTGACGGGGCCGACGGTGGACCAGGCGAGGGTGCCGTCGGGGGCGTAGATGAAGGTGGCGGGTAGGCCGCCGTCCCAGGCTTTGCCGTCGACCTGCAACGGGAGCTGCTCGAGGAGGTCGTCGGTGCCTTCGACGTAGATGACGCGGACGGGGAAGGGGACCTCGTAGGATTTCACGAAGGGGACGACGAGCGAGTCCTTGGTGCTTTGGATGTCGGAGTTGACGCTGAGGAAGGTGACGCCTTTGCCGTCGAATTCGCGCCAGAATTTTGCTAGTTCGGGCATTTCCTTCACGCAGGGCGGGCACCAGGTCGCCCAGAAGTTCATGACGACGACCTGGCCCTTGGCGGCGTCGAGGAGTCTGCGGAGTTCCTTGGGCGAGGCGAAGCTGACTTCGCCGATCGTCGGCACGGCTTGCGCGGCGGCGTTTTGTTTCTTTTCGGGTGCGCCGCAGGAGGTGAGCGCGGTTAGGGCGACAGCGAGGGCGAGAAAGCGAAGGGTTGGGCTGCGGGTTAACGAGATTGCTTCGTCTCTCCGTTCCTCGCAATGACAAGAAAACATGCAGGTGCGCTCCCGATCAGTCGCCAGTTTAATTGAGACGAGGAGGCTTTGCTAGTCCATCGCGTGCCAGAGGTCGTCGTCGAAGCGCCAGGGGCTGCGGCGGGTGGGTTGCGCGACGGCGTCCTTGAGCAGGCGGAGGAAGCGCTTGCGTGGGAGATCGCGTCCGCCGAGGCTTTGCAGGTGCGGCGTGTGGACTTGGCAATCGAGCAGCGTGAAGCGCCAGCGGCGGAGTTGTTCGACGAGCGCCCAAATAGCGAGCTTCGAGGCGTTGGCTTCGTGTGAAACCATGCTCTCGCCGAAGAAGCACGCGCCGAGCGAGACGCCGTACAGGCCGCCGACGAGCCGCGTGCCGTCCCAGCACTCGACCGAGTGCGCGAAGCCGGCCTCGTGCAGCGCGATATACGCCTGCTCCATCTCGCGCGTGATCCAGGTGCCGTCCTGGCCGGGCCGCGGCTGGTCGGCGCAGGCCGCGATGACCTTGGCGAAGGCGGTATCGAGCTTGAGCGTGTAGCGCCGCTGACGATGTAATTTACGCAGACTGCGCGAGGCGTGGAAATCCTCCGGCAGCAGCACCATGCGCGGGTCGGGCGACCACCACAGGATCGGATCGCCCTCGCCGAACCACGGGAAAATCCCGAGCGAATACGCGAGCAGCAGCCGCTCGACGCTGAGGTCACCGCCGACGGCGAGCAGGCCCTCCGGTTCGGCCAGCTCGGGCCGCGGGAAGGCGAGATCGGAGGTGAGTTGGAAGAGAGGCATAAGAGTGAAGGGCGGACAGGATTTACATGATTGACAAGATTAGGGATTATTGCAGATGCGAGCCGAGACTATCCCATCTCACGTCATCACGGTATCTCGCAATGACGGTGTTGGGGTTTTCAATCTTGTGAATCTTGTAAATCCTGTCCAAGTGCTTACTGGGCGAAGGCGAAGGACAGCTTGTCGTTGGCGAGGTCGACCGTGACGCGGCCGCCTTTGACGAGTTTGCCGAAGAGAACTTCGTCGGCGAGGGGCTCTTCGAGTTCGCGTTGGATGAGGCGTCCGAGCGGGCGCGCGCCGAGCTTGGGGTCGTAGCCTTTGTCGGCGAGCCACGCGGCGGCGGCGGGTGTGACCTCGATGGCGACCTTGCGATCGTCGAGGCGCGCGGCGAGCTGCGCGACGAATTTGTGGACGATGCGCAGCACGACCTCGCGCGGCAGCGCGCCGAAGGTGACGATCGCGTCGAGCCGGTTGCGGAATTCCGGCGTGAAGAGGCGTTGCAGGGCCTTCTGGCTCTTGCCGGCGGTGTCGGTGGGGTCGGTGCGGAAGCCGAGCGTGCGCTGCTCGATTTCGCGCGCGCCGGCGTTCGAGGTCATCACGAGGATGATGTTGCGGAAGTCGGCCTTGCGCCCGGCGTTGTCGGTGAGCGTGCCGTAGTCCATGATTTGCAGGAGCACGTTGAAAATTTTCGGGTGCGCTTTTTCGATCTCGTCGAGCAGCAGGACCGAATGCGGATGCTTGCGCACCTGTTCGGTCAACTCGCCGCCGAGATCGAAGCCGACGTAGCCGCGGCTCGAGCCGATGAGCTTGGAGATGGTGTACTCCTCCATGTACTCGCTCATGTCGAAACGGATGAAATCGACGCCCAGCGTGGTGGCGAGCTGCTTGGCGAGTTCCGTCTTGCCGACGCCGGTCGGGCCGGTAAAGAGGAAGGAGCCGACGGGTTTGTCGGGCAGGCTGAGGCCCGCGCGCGAACGCTTGATGGCCGTGGCGATGGCGTGGACGGCCTCGTCCTGGCCGTAGACGACGCGCTTGAGGTCGTCCTCGAGCTGCGCGAGGCGCGTCTTGTCGGCCGAAGAGACCGACTTCGCGGGGATGCGCGCCATCTCGGCGACGATGCGCTCGATGTCCGCCGGGCGGATGGTTTTGCGCTGGTCGTGCGACTCGATGCGGACCTGCGCGCCGGCCTCGTCGATCACGTCGATGGCTTTGTCGGGCAGGAAGCGATCGTTCACGTATTTCGCGGCGAGCTCGGCCGCGGTGTGCAGCGCGGTATCGGTGTAGGTGATGCCGTGGTGCGCCTCGTAGCGCGATTTCAGGCCGCGGAGAATTTGGTAGGTCTCTTCGACCGTCGGCTCGACGACGTCGATCTTCTGGAAGCGCCGCGCGAGCGCGCGGTCCTTCTCGACGCCGTTCTTGTACTCCTCGAAGGTGGTCGCGCCGATGCAGCGCAGCTCGCCCGCGGCGAGCAAGGGCTTCAGCAGGCCGGAGACGTCCACGTCGGAGCCGCGGGTCGAGCCCGC
>VFKU01000808.1 GCA_009885415.1 Rhodothermota bacterium | reverse complement strand
CCGTCGATCAGCACCAGGTCTGGCAGGTCGCCCTCCGCGATCGCGCGCGTGAACCGCCGCATCAAGACCTCGCGCAGGCTCGCGAAATCGTCCTGGCCCTCGAAGCTCTTGATTGCATAGCGGCGATACCGGTTCTTGTTCGCCTCGCCGCCCTCGAAGACCACCATCGATCCCACCGTCCGGTCGCCCTGGTGCGTCGAGATGTCGAAACACTCGATGCGGTTCGGCACCTTCGTCAGCTTCAACTGAATCCGCACCTGATCCAGCAGGTCGGTCTGCGCGCGCGCCGCCAGTCGTTTCTCCTCGAAGCTGCTCTGCGCGTTCCGCGACGCGAGCTCGATGAGGGCCACCTTCTCCCCACGCTGCGGACACTGAACCGCCACCTTGCTGCCACGCTGCTCGCTCAAAATCTCCGCGAGCGTCTCGGCCTCTTCGATCGGCTCGGGCACGAGCACCTCCGACGGAATCACCGGCGCCTCGGAGTAGTACTGCAAGAGAAACGAACTCAGTACCTCCGAGACCGGCATCTCTTGTTGCTTGAAGGAATACGATCGCCCGCCGACCATCTTGCCGCCGCGATAGAAGAGCAACTGAATCTCCGTGAAGCGTCCCTGCGAGTAGCACCCGATGACGTCGCGGTCTTCCGCGCCGGGCACATCAACCGTCCGCTGCCGTTCGAGCATCCGCTGAAGCCCGTGCATCCGATCGCGCAGCACCGCCGCCTCTTCAAACTTGAGCGCCTCGGCCCGCTCCCGGATCTGTCGCTCCAGCAAGGCCTCCAACTCGCCGCTCCGTCCCGACAAGGCCAACATCACCTGGTCCGCGATCTGGTGGTATTCGTCGCGTGAGACCAGCCCCACACACGGCGCGCCGCACTGTTTCATCTGGTAGTAGATGCACGGCCGCGCGCGGTTGTTCATCACGTGGTCCGTGCAGGTCCTCAGCGGGAAAATCCGGTGAATCTGCCGCAGCGTCTCGCGCACCGTCCCCGCGCTCGCATAGGGCCCGAAATACTGCGCGCCGTCCTTGCGCACGCGCCGCGTCACCGTCAGCCGCGGGAAGTCCTCGTTCGCGTCGATGCGCAGGCTGACGTAAGTCTTGTCGTCTTTAAGCTGGACGTTGTAGCGCGGTTTGAACTGCTTGATCAGGCTGTTCTCGAGCAGCACCGCCTCTTTTTCGTTCGACGTCAGAAAGAAATCGATGTGCGCCACGCGGCGCATCAAAAATTTCACGCTGTAGCGGCTGTCCTGATCGTTGATGTAGGTGCGGATGCGGCTGCGCAGGTTCTTCGCTTTGCCGACGTAGATCACCTTCCCGTGCTCGTCGTGCATTAGGTAGCAGCCGGGCGACGACGGCACGCGCGAAGTGTCGAAGGCCGCCAGAAATTCCTCCGGACTCTTGCGCGCCGAAGGCAGACCGACCAGCGTCAGCCGCTCGTGCGCCGCCGGAGTGGGGGACTCGTCCATCCCCAAAGCATAGCAGGCGTCGCAGCGCCGCCGCGCTCAATTCGTCGGCGCGCGGGGCGGACGACCGTTTCCAAATCCGCGCGGGCCGCCCCGTCCGGCGGGCCCGCCCAGCAGCATCGTCTCCATACGGAAGAAGGGATTGTCCATCGTCGCCTTGAGATCGGCCATCAGCTTCGCCTGCGCCTTCGGATCGGTGATCCCGCTCGCCGCCGCCAGGGCGCTCAGAATCGAGTCCTGTTGTTCGTTCAGGAGGCTCCGCGCGTTTCGCCGCGCCTCCTGCATCTCGGCCGCGATTTTCTCGCGTTCGTCGTCGGTCTTCGCATTGCGAAGCTGCTGCGCCAATTCCATCTGGCGGTCCCGCCACGCCATCAGGTCCTCCACGCGCTGCGCCGCCCCCGGATCGTTCAGCTCCGCCAGCGCGCCATCCAGGCGGGTCTGCATGCCCTCCTCGAACGATCGCCGAAATTCCACCATCTGCTCCGGCGTAGGCGCCGGCCGAGAACGATCGCCGCGTTGGCGCGGTTCCGGCGTGGCCTTGGGCGCAGCCGCCTCGGCCGGCGCGGGGGGTTCATCGACAAAGGCCACCGCTTCGCGCAGCGCCTCCTCGAGTTCAGACTGGTCCTTCCGCAGCGCCTCCGCTTCTTGTTCCAGCGCCGCATTTCGCTCTGCGAAAAACCCACGCTCGTCGTCGATGCGGCGGAACTCCGCCCGCAGCTTCACCATCTCCGCCGACTCCGAGCGCACCGGGAGCGCCGCGCCTTCCGGCCCCGCCGAGGCTTCCGCACGTGTCAACCACCAGCCCGCGCCCAGCCCCACGAGAAAGATGCTCGCTATCCCCGCGACGATTCGCATGATTCAGTTCCTTATAGAGTCCGCCGATTCCCGTAGAAGATTCATAAATCTTATAGGTCCTATAGGTCCTATAGGTCCTATACGTCCTATAGGTCCTATAGGTCCTATACGTCCTATACGTCCTATACGTCCTATACGTCCTATACGT
>VFKU01000675.1 GCA_009885415.1 Rhodothermota bacterium | reverse complement strand
GTGCGCGCCATCGAGCACCGCGCCGGGGATCCCCGTGGCCGCGGCCAGGTCGGATCCGTCGTAGTGCCGCACCGGCGGCGCCAAGATGCAACCGAAGACGCGCGTATAAAACTCCGCGAGCAGGCGCCAGTCCAGAGCGATGAGGTTCGTGTGCACGTAACGCGCAGAAAATGTGGGCATAAGGACGGAAGTATACACACCCAAAGCACCGCCCTCGGCTTGCGTGCCGAAGCGAGCATTTGTTAGGCTATTGCCTCGTGTGGGGGTGTAGCTCAGTTGGGAGAGCGCAGCACTCGCATTGCTGAGGCCAGCGGTTCGATCCCGCTCACCTCCACCAGTTTTTCCTCGAAATTCCGCGCCTTTTCGCAGCAACGATTCCGCTGACTCCTAGGCGAGCGTCCCCTGCGTCTGCGCCTCAGCGAGCGCGCCGTAGTGTTCCGGCCGGCGATCTTCGAGGCGGTCGTCCAGTGGCGTGACGTGCTTGTCGTCGGCCAGCGCGAGGTCGACATCCACGAGACCGACGTACTCCTCCGCTTCCGTCGCCTTCACGAGCGTGTCCCCTTTGGGATCGACTACTTGGCTCGCGCCGGTGAATCGCAACTTGCGTCCCGCCCGCGTCTCGACGCCGATCCGGTTCGCCGTAACGGCGAACACCGCGTTCTCGAGGCAGCGGCAAAACATCGCGCGTTGGCACCAGTTCAACACGAGGTTCGAGGGATGCGCGATAATCTGCGCACCCTTCAGCGCGAGAATGCGCGCCGTCTCGGGGAAAAACCAGTCGAAGCAAATCATTAACCCCACGCGGCCCGCCGGCGTTTTGATCACCGGCGGCTCGGCGTCGCCCGGCGTGAACAATTCCTTCTCGCGCGAGAAGAGGTGCAGCTTGCGGTAATTGTGCAGCTTGCCGTCGGGCGTCGCGAGCATCGCACTGTTGAAACATCCGCGCGTGGTGTACTCCGGATACCCGATCGCGAGCGTCATCTTCAGACGCTTGGCGAGTTTCTTCAGCGTCTCACTCGTCGGCCCCGCGCCGAAAGGTTCCGCGTAGCGCTCCACCTCACGCGCGTCCTTGAATTCGTAGCCCGTCAGCCCCAACTCCGGAAACACCAACAAGTCCGCGCCCTTGGCGCTCTCGGCCAGGCGCGTGATCGTCGCCGTATTTTTGTCGTACTCGCCGAACTCAACTTCGTATTGCGCAAATCCGATCTTGGGCACAACCTCTTCCTTCCGCATCCAACCCGCAGCCGCGCACATGATACCTGTGAAGCAGGCCGACAGTCGCGCGGCCCGACATCCACTCCGTTTCTCTCGTTAAGGCATTGAAACATAGTCACTTAGCTGCCTTTTCCCGCCAGCCGCATGACCGAAAGGAAGTGAATAGCCACGCCAAATGCTCGTCTACTTTGCAAGAGAGTGCAACACAAAGTCTTGGGCGTCCATGTGCGCCTTTGCAGGAGTCCATCCAATGTTATATCGATCCAATATCCTGTTGATCGCTGCGATCGTCGCCGCGATCGCCCAATCCGCCAGCGCGCAACTAAAATTTCCGGACGGCACCACGCAAAAAACCGCCTTCGGCGGATCCAACAGCACCACCACCGGGACCAACGCCACCGTCGCAGGCGGCGCCGACAACTCCGCCACCGGCGCCTTCAGCGTGGTCGCCGGCGGGAGCACGAACAGCGCGACCGGCGAAGCCTCCACAGTCGCCGGCGGATTCTCGAACGTGGCCACGCAGATCGACAGCGCGATCGCGGGCGGCTCGGAAAACACGGCCAGCGGCTCGGGCGCTTTCATCGGCGGCGGCTCGCAAAACATTGCCAGCGGAAATTACTCTGTCGCCACCGGCGGCCTGACAAATGAATCATCGGTCATCTACTCCTCGATCGGCGGCGGCAATCTCAACTTCTCCGCCGGCGACGCCTCCACCATCGGCGGCGGCTACTTCAACGACGCGACCAATCTCGACGCCGTCGTCGGCGGCGGCTCGGAAAACATCGCCAGCGGCGTTGCGGCGACGATCCCCGGCGGCAGCCAGAATACCGCCGCCGGCGACCTCAGCTTCGCCTCCGGCTTTGGCGCGACCGTCGACCCGCTCCACGACGGCGCCACGCTTTTCGCCGACTCACGCCAGTTCTTCTTCTTCTCCGCGAGCGCGAACGAGTTCGCCGTGCGCGCAACCGGAGGCGTGCGCCTCGTGACGGGCATCAACGCCGCCTCGAACGGCGTGCCCAACGCCGGCGTCAAGCTCAATCCCGGTAGCGGCACGTGGCTAAGCCTGAGCGATCGCAACGCAAAGGAAAACATCAGCCCCGTGGACGGCCGCGCCGTGCTCGAAAAAGTCGCCGCCCTGCCGCTCAACGAATGGAATTACAAGTCGCAGGACGCCACCGAACGCCACCTCGGCCCCATGGCGCAGGACTTCCATGCGACCTTTGGCCTCGGCCCTGACGACACCCACATTGCAGACATCGATCTCGGCGGCGTCGCGCTCGCGGCCATCCAGGGGCTCTACGCGCAGGTGCAAGAAGAAAACGCGCGGCTCAAAGCGGAACTGGATGCGAAATCGAAGGCGATCGACTCAATGCAAAAGCAGCTCGACGAAATCGCCGCGCAGCTAAACGCCCCGGCGAAGTAATTCTCAGTCGGTCTCGCCGCCGCGCGCCCGGGCGGCCAGCGCCGCACCGATCGCCGCGCCGGTGATCGCCTCGTGATCCGCGTCCCACACCGGCTTCGCGCCCTCGAGTAAAATGACCTGCGGAGATTCGTGCACTATCCCGCTGCGTCCCGCGATCTCCTGCGAAACCGGCTTGCGCTCGATCACCTTCACAACAAAAACCGCAGGCGCGGTGCGATCTTTTCCCTTGATCCATTCAGACAGGTGCCGATACGCCCCTCCCGACACCGGACACTCAGTGCTGTGCTTAAAAATGAGCACCGGCTGCTTCCGGCTAAGCGCCACCGCGCGCTCGTAATCCGCCATCGAAAATATCTCGCGCGCGCCCACTTCCTTGAGATTGCCCTTCTCGGTGCCGTCGCTCGGCACCGCCGACGGCGCGGCCTGCTTGTCCTTCGCCTCTTGCAGAGACCGAAGTCCGATGGAGGGTACGGGCGCCTTCTCCTCCGGCTCGAGCGCGCCGGAGACAAAACCGACCGCACTGATGAGCACGGCGGAAACTCCCAAATAGGCCAAGCGGTAGGGCGTGAACACGGGCGGTTCTCTCCTCGTCACCGCATAGTATAGCGTAACTTCGGCGGGGATCATCCCCGTAATTTTAGAGCGTGAATACTGCGGCGAGGGCCGGTAGACTGGAACATTGACCACGCGATTGGGCCTCGACGGCCCAGAGCACGAGGAGTATGAGGATGGACACCATGACACGGCGCGGATTCCTGGCTTCGAGTTCGGCGGCGGCCCTGGCGGCAACCGCGGCCGCAGGCGCGACCCAAACGCGCACGGAACTCTCGGCGCGCAGCGCGGACGGCGCGCTCGAAGTGGGCGTGGCGCGGCGCGACATCACGCCGCCGCTCGGCATCCAAATGTGGGGATACTCGGACCCCGAGCAACTCGCGACCGGGGTCCGCGATCCCCTGTTTTGCCGTTGTGTCGTGATGAAGGCGGGCGACACTGCGCTCGGCATCGTCCACGTCGACATGGGCCGCATGCCGATGCTTGATCTCTGCGCGAAGATCCGCGAACAGGCCCGCGCGCTCGGAATAAAACACGTCATTTTCTGTGCGACCCACACCCACAGCGGGCCGATCGTAGAACTCCCTGAGCTACCCCATCTGCCGTTGATCGAGTCTTCCGCCGTCGACGGATTACGCGAAGCGCTCAACAAAGCCGAGCCCGCCACGCTCCACCTCGGCCGCGCGACGATCGACATTTCACACAACCGGCGCCTAATCAAAGACGGCGTATGCTGGATGCGCTGGCGCAACGCGGAGCGCGTGCCAACCTCGCCCGTCGATCACGAGGCTGGCCTGATCCGCTTCGATTCGAAGAAAACCGGAAAGCCGCTCGTCACCCTCGTGCATTACGCCTGCCACCCCGTCATCTTCGCCTCCGACAACCGCCGCTACTCCGCCGACTGGCCGGGCGAGATGGCCAAGGGCGTCGTCGCGGCGACCGGCGGCGAGTGCATCTTCCTCCAAGGCGGCGCGGGCGACATCAACCCCTATCTCGACAAAACGCCCCTCAAAGACGGTGCGGAGAACGACGTAATAGGAGAAGGCAAGAAGGCCGCCGACGCAGTCCTCGCGGCGCTCGGCCAAATGAAACCCGTGCCCGGCGGCGCGCTCGCGTACCGCGAAGAACCCGTCACCGTAGGCACGCGCTGGGACCTCAGCGATCCGTCGCAAACGAAAATCCTCGAAGCGAACTACGGCGCCATCTACGAGAAGTACATGAAAAACCTGTCCGCCGACTTCGCCGTCCCGCTGGGCACGCTGCTCTTGAACGACCGCGTCGCGCTCTCCTTCATGCCCGGCGAACTCTTCGTGGATTTCCAGCTCGACCTTAAACGGCGCTCGCCCCTGCCCGACACCTTTCTCTGCGGATATGCCAATGAGTTTCACATCTACTTCCCCACCGTG
>VFKU01000795.1 GCA_009885415.1 Rhodothermota bacterium | reverse complement strand
TGACCGCGACGCCTCAATCACCGTTGGCCATTGGCAGCGAATGCTATTTGTCCACGCAGGGCCGCACCTGCATCGTCGAGGTTCTCGGCGTGTCGAACGGCACCGTGTGGGTGAGTTTTCCGTGGGCCGTCGCGCTCCCCGAAGGCACGGGCGTCGAGCTGCTCTTCCCCGAGCAAGAGGGTGGTTATGCCGCTTACCACACCCGCGTCGGCGGCTCGCCCGGTTCCGCCGGCGGGCTCATGCTTGAGCGCGCCGAGTCCTGCGCCGACGGCCAGCGCCGCCGCGACTGGCGCGTCCCGGCCGACTACCCCGTGTGGCTGCGCATTCGCGGCGCCACCGACAAACTCCGTGGGCGCATGCGCGACCTCACCGCCAGCGGCACGATGGTGAGCACCTCGGCGCACTTCGAGTCCGGCGACATGGTCGAGATGATTTTCCAGTTACCAGAATTCGCGGTGAACCGGCTGATCGCGCAAGTGGTCTATTGCGACACCACGGACGAAAACGGCGTGAACCGCTTCGGACTACGCTTCGTCGAAGTGAAGCAACGCGCGCGCGAGGCGATCACCTGGTTCCTCTACGACCGCATCCAGGCGCTCTACAACGACGAACTCCGCGATCTCTACCCCGCCAACCCCGCGCGCACCGGCCCGCCGCCAGGCAAACTGCGCGAACTCGCCCTGGGTTAACAAGCGACGTAGGGTGGGCTTTAGCCCACCACTCCGGTCGCAGGCCGTGGTGAGTTGGTGGGCTAAAGCCCACCCTACTCAGAAAGCTCTCTCCGCCTCGGTCAGCGTCTCTTCGTAGAACGACTCGATCACTACCGAGTAATTCTGCTCGACGACCTTGCGCTTAATCTTCATCGTGGGCGTCATTTCGCCGGATTCGACGCTGAACTCCCGCTCGAGCACCCGGTAGGTGCGGACGTTTTCGTAGCGTGCGAGTTGCGCGTTCGCCCGATCGACCGCGTCGCGCACGAGCTGCTGCACGGTCTCGCTCGCGGCGATTTCCTCGAGCGGCTTCCCGTTGAACTCCCCGGATCTCTGTAGGCTGGTGAGGTGGTCCGTCGAAAGCGTGATCAGCGCCGAAAGAAAGCGCCGCCGATCGCCGACGACCACCACCTGCGAGATGACCGCCTCGCGCGTAATCAACAGCTCAATGTTCGCCGGGGCGACATTCTTGCCGCCCGCCGTAATGATCAAGTTCTTCTTGCGGTCGGTGATCTTCAGGAAGCCGTCGTCGTCCATCACGCCGATGTCGCCCGTGTGCAGCCAGCCCTCGGCGTCGATCGCCTCCGCCGTCGCCTCCGGCTGGTTCAGGTAGCCCTGAAACACGCCGTCGCCGCGCACGAGGATTTCGCCGTCCGCCGCGATCCGGCATTCGAAGCCCGGCACCGCCGTGCCCACCGTGCCCGCCTTGTACTTGCCGGTGTAATTCATATGGCTGATGCCGGTCGATTCCGTCATGCCATACACTTCGAAGAAGGGAATGCCGACCGCGTTCCAAAAATCGATGATGTCCTTAGAAATCGGCGCGGCGCCGCAGACCATGAATTGCACCTGCCCGCCGAGCGCGAGGCGGATCTTCGACAGCACCAGCCGGTCCGCCAGGCGAAATTTCGCCGCCACGCGCGCCGGCACGGGCTTGCCCGCGAGGCGATACGTCGCCGCCTCGCTGCCGGCCTTCAGCGCCCAGGCGAGTAGTTTCTTCTTCGTAGGCGGCGCGCCCGCGGCCTTCTCCTGGATCGCCGCGTAAATTTTCTCGTAGAGCCGCGGCACCCCGCCGACGATGCGCGGCCGCTTGAGCTTGGACACCTCGGCGAATCGGGC
>VFKU01000311.1 GCA_009885415.1 Rhodothermota bacterium | reverse complement strand
ACGCGCTCGACGCCGCCGGGGCCTGCGCCGACCGCGCGTTGTGCTGCTCGCCGGCGCCCAGTCGGGTCACTGGGGCTTGCTCGTCACCCTGGCGCTCGGCAGCGCGATCGGGGCGTATTACTATCTGCGAGTCACCCTGATGCTATTTGCCAAAGTCCCCGCCGGCGCCGAAACGCTCGACAAGGTCTCCACGCCTCTCATCGTAAAAATACTCCTCGTCGCCCTTGCGGTGTTCACCTTGGTGCTTGGGACCTTTCCTGCGCCGCTACTCGCGGTCTTGCATTCGCTGAATTCTAATTCCTAGACCGAAGCGGGCGAAGACAAATGTGCGCCAATCCTCCGTCCCGAAATCCGGACTGAGGGAACCTCATACGGGGCCAGCGTGCAGGGCGTGAGTCGCTGACTAACGGCGCGGAGATTACGCTCCGGGGTCTTTGACCTTGAGATTTTCATCATCGACTGTGTACATGTAGAAGCTGTACATCATTTCGGCGGTCGTAGGTTCTCCCCACCGGACGGAGACGTTGGGGTTCGGATTGAAGGGGTTGCCCGCCGAGTTGTCGAAGTGGGCGAGCGCGTGCAGCTCCGTCCCTTTGGGCAAGGCGATGGGTTTTTCGAGTTTGTAGAAAGTCTGCCAATTGAAGTCGTACTTGGGTACGGAGAGTAGCTCCACCTTGCTTCCATCGGGAGACTTGGCCCAGACCTTCATGTCCTTTCCGCGCAAGTGCATGTGCGGGATGATCTGTTCCAGATGGATGTTCTCTTCCAGTATGAGCCTTGCATCTACGGGATAGTCCGCCCTGGTCGCCGGAATGAGGAACTTTTCGGTGCCTATCGATCCGAAACGCAATTCTTTTTTTACGATATCTTTGGCAAATTTAATGCCTACGGTCGTGCGGTCTCGTTCCATTTTCCCGGGTTCTTTGTGGTAGTGGATCTGAAGTACGAGGACCGCCCCGGCTTCGATTTTCATTCCCCGTCCTTTGTCCATCACCAGGGGAGGAGAGCCGGGTGCGAAGCCGCCGAGGCTGCCGGCGAGTCCGTTGCTTCCTCCCGTTGTAGTCGCCGTAAACACAATGACGTGATGGACCACATCGATGTTGCCGGGCCGGATTTCAGCCGCGCTGATCCAGCGGTCCTTCGTGAAGCCGGTGGGTACATAGACATAGCGGTACTCGTCCTCCAATTCCGCCGGGAGGATTTGAGCGCTTGCGGTAAAGATCGTGTCAGGCTCGCCAATTTTCCAGCCCTCCGTAAAAGTCGGGACTTCGGGCGCGTCCTCCGGATTGCCCTGTGGGGTCCCCTGATCGACCCAGCGCAGGACAGTGGTCAAGTCGCGCTCACTGAGCCGGCGGTCATTCGCCCATTGGCCGATGGCGGGATCCGCATGCCACGGGGGCATCTGCCTAGCTTCTACCATCTTCCGTATGGACTTGGCCCAAGGCCGCGCCTGCTCATAGGACGTGAGCGCCATCGGCACCGGCTCTCCAGGCCGGTGACACACGACGCAGTTTTCGTTGAAAATTGGCGCGACATCCTTGAAAAAAGTGGGATTGTCCGGGGGCGGCAGCAGTGCCGCCTGCGCCACCGTCGAATTTTTCGTGTCTCCGTTGGAGAAGAAAAAGACGGCAGCGACAATCCCCACTGTGGCGAACGCTGCGCTAATTGCGACCAGTTGCTTACGGCCGACTTTCCGGTTTTGCGCCGGAGGCGTGTGCTTTGGGATTGATCGGGGTATATCCAAGGCGGGCATCGCCGCGGCCGTGCGCAAATCGATCTGTGCAAGCAATTCGGCGCCGCGACCGTGGCCCAGTACGTCCTTCAAATAGGCGCATAGGGGCCGAGCTTCGTCTACACGCCCGAGTGCAGCCAGGCACCGGGCCCGCCCATACATGATGTTCTGTTCGGTGGGGAAATGCCGATCCAGATCGTCGAGCAGCGACAGTGCTTCAGCGAATTTCTGCTGTTGGAAGAGGCGCTGGGCCTCGAAATGCTTTTTCTTGGCGTTGTCGGCGTTCATCGGACGCTCTCCCAAAATCCCGGAGTCGGCGGCCCAAAGAGTCGACCCCTGCGGGCAATATACACGAACGGATGCTCGCTTGTGTGTATCGATACAGGTTCGCGCTTATAGTAAAGAATTACGACTTTGTAGCAACTCGTCACCGCTCACAGACTTCATCGCGGAACTCGAGTGGCTCTTGTAGCCACAGCCGGCGCGTATCATGGGATACAGGCTTGGAGCGCCCTCGCACGGGAAAAGCGCAGATACTGGTGCCGAAATCGCCCGGGCTGGAGCGTCCACAGAACTCGACCCCTTGGACGAGGCCTCGTGTCGCGGACACGGATAAAATTGCCGCATATGTTCACCGGGTAGAGGCCGCGCCGGAGCGCCAAACCCTAGCAATTAGCCTGTTTCCCGATGTAGTAAGTCAAATGGTAGCGGGGGTAGGATTTGAACCTACGACCTTTGGGTTATGAGTTCTGCGAGCACGCTTTTT
>VFKU01000291.1 GCA_009885415.1 Rhodothermota bacterium | reverse complement strand
AGGGCCTGCGCGACATCGGCACTAACCTTTCCTACAAACGCAACGCGGGCAGCGGTGGACCGCTCCAACAAATCTCGACCAATGTCTTCGATCCGCTCAGCCCGGATTTTCGCGTGACCTTGCCGGCCCCGGACAGCACCGCCTTCCCGGTGCCCATTCGCCCCGACCTCTCCGGCACGACAGCCGACGGTATCCAGACGCAGAGCGGCGCCGGCATGACCTTCTCAATCATCTCTGGAGATATCGGGCGCATCGACGGCATCTTCCGCAGCATCGAGCGCAACAACGATGTGGATCTACTGTCGAAACCTGAGCTACTGGTGATCGAAGGCCAGCGCGCGCAAATCCAGGCCGGCGGCAAGGTCCCTTACCAAAGCCTCAAGTACGATCCCAAGGGCTTGGCGCAATTGACGGTCGAATTTCAAAATATCGGCGTCAATATGGACATTACCCCCCACATCCGGGCGGACAATTTGGTCCAGCTAGACATCCTCGAACTCAATGTTACCGATGTCTCGCGCATAGACACCGTGCGCGGAGTGGATCTCCCGGTCTTCGCCAAACGCTCCCAAACGGGCACGGTGCTCGTCCCCAATGGCCAGGCCCTCGTCATCGGCGGCCTCTCCAGCCGCGTCACGCGCCGCACCGAGCGTCGCGTGCCGATTATCGGCAAAGTCCCGATCCTGGGTATCCCCTTCCGCGGACGCCGCTCCGAAGTCCAGAACATCCATTTGCTGATTTTCGTTGCCCCCACGGTCGTGGATTTGCGCAAGATGGCGCCCTCCTCCCAGACCGCGCTCGACTTCTGGAAGAACGGCGCCTGGCAAAACCAGCCGACTATCGAGTCTGAAATTGACTTGATGCAGTCAGAGAAGTAAGGTCTAGCGGGGGCCGCAAGGGCCAATCGCCAAGGACCGCGCGACGATGAGGGGGACCATCCGCAATTTCAGCCCGGCCGTGGTGTCGGGCATTTTGCTCGCGTCCTGTTTTCCGCGTTTCCATTTTTTCTACCTGGCGTGGTTCGCCCTGGTGCCGCTTCTGTGGCGCACGCGAGCGTTGCCGCCTATCCACGCTGCGCTGCATTTCTTCGTCGCAGGCTTCGTCTTCCACGTCATCCTTTTGCAGTGGCTGCTCGCGAACATCATGTGGGCGGGCGGCTGGGCGGTCCTGGGCCAACAGATTCTCTGCGCCGTGCTTGCGATTTTCTGGGCGGTCGTGGGGCTACTCTGGCGCTGCCTGGGCACGCGAAACCCGAGACTTGGCGGGCCGCTGACCTTCGCGCTGCTCTGGGTGGCGATGGAGCACGCCCAATCCACGGTCTTCACCGGACTCGGCTGGAGTTCGCTCTCGTACTCGCAGGGTCCGGATCTCTACCTGCTGCAATGGGCCGCGCTCGGCACCGGGCTTGCCATCTCCCTCCTCATCGCGCTCGTGAACGCGCTTCTCCTCGACGCTATCGCCGCACCACCGCGCGCGCCGCTCTATGCTTCTGCCGCACTCGCCGTGATCGCGGGCGCGCACATGGTGGGCTTCCTGCTTCTCAAGCCCGCTGCTCCTGACGCAGACCCGCTCAAGATCGGGCTCTTTCAATCCAACTACTCGCTCGAAATGAAGTGGGACCCGGAATACCGTTACGAAACGATCCGGAACGCCTCGGAAAAATCCATCGCACTCGCGGCGCGGGGCGACCTCGACCTCATGGTCTGGCCCGAAGCGCTCATTCTCGCCGACGTCGAAGCGCCCGAAATCCGGGACCTGCTCGCACGCACCACGCGCGAGGGCGCGTTCATGTTGCTGTCGGGCGCGGGCCGGATGGAGGGCGGCAAGGACTACAACTCCGCACTGCTCATGAACGAAGCAGGCGAGATCGTCTCGTGGTACGACAAAATTCACCTGGCGCCCTTCGGCGAGTATGTGCCGCTGTCGAGGTACTTTCCGTTCATCACGAAGTTCGTACCGACCATCGGCGATCTGAGCGCGGGGATCGAGCCGCGTGTGATGCCGGTGGACGGCCGTGCGGTGGGCCCGCTGATCTGTTTCGAGGTGCTCTTCTCCCCCATGTCGAATCGCCTCCGGCGCGACGGCGCGGACATTCTCGTCGTAGCGACCAATCTGGCGTGGTGGGGTCACAGCACGGCGATCCCCCAGGAACTCGAAATCGCGCGGGTGCGCGCGGTCGAGACGCGCTTGCCGCTCGTGCACTCGGCGAACACCGGTATCGCCGGCGTCTTCGATCCCTACGGCCGCTTCGCGCCGGTCAATTTGTATGCGGCAGCGGGAATCCAGCTTTATCCGTTGCCCGCGGACACGCCGCTCGACGCGCTGATCATGCAGCGGCTCGCGGGCGCTTTCGACGTTCCCGCCGCCGTGCCGCAGCCGCTGCTCGCGTTGCACCGCTTCGTTCCGTGGATGGTGTACGCGCTCTGTGCCGCGATTCTCATTTTGGCGCTGCTCCTCCCCGCGGACCGCGTGCGCCGGACCGACGCGCCGTGAGCGATTCGCGCGTGCAACACTCGCGCTACGCCGCGATCTTCGCGCTGGGCACGATGATCAGCCGGGTGCTTGGCCTGGCCCGCGAGATCGTCGCGACCGTCCTCATCCCCACTGCAGCCTTCGACGCTTTCGTCGTCGCGTTTCGCCTGCCGAACATGCTGCGCGAGATCATCGGCGAGGGCGCGGTAAATGCCGCCTTCGTCCCCGTGTTCTCCGAGCGGCTCGAGAAGAAATCGAAGCGGGACTTTCAGCGCCTCGTCGCCGCTGCGTTCGGAATGATGATTCTCGTGTTGCTCGTGCTCACGCTCGCGGGGATGTTGCTCTTGCCGCAGCTTCTGCGCGGCATCCTCGTGCTCGACAATTTCACGGACGCGCCGCCCGTGACGCCGGAGCGCCTGAGCTACCTCACCCATCTCTCTTTGCTGACCTTTCCCTACCTGTTTCTCATCGGCCTCGCGGTGTTTTGCGCGGCTCCGCTCTACATCCTGCACCACTACTCGACCCCTTCGTGGACGCCGGCCCTGCTGAACGTCGCACTCATCGGTTCCTGCCTACTGCTGCGCGACGCCTTCCCCGATCCGGCCTATGCTCTAATCGCCGGCGTGTGGCTCGGAGGCATCGCGCAACTGGTCGCGCAATACATCGCGATGGGTCGTGTCGCGGGCGTCTGGGTACCGGGATTCAATTTTCGCGATCCGGGCCTTCGCACGGTTTTTCTGCTGCTCATCCCTGTCATTCTAGGACAGGCCGCGGGCGAGGTGAACCGACTCATCGGCACCTTCTTCGCCGCCGGGCTTCCGACGGGCACCGTTCGCAATCTCTACCTGGCCGATCGCGTCGTGCAGCTTCCGCTCTCCATCTTCGGCGTCGCCACGTCCATCGCGATCCTGCCGACGCTCGCCAAGTCCCGAGCGCGCGGTGCGACGGAGGAGGTCCGGGGCGTGCTGATCGGCGGGTTGCGGCAGAGTTTCTTTCTTACGGTGCCCGCGATGGCGGGTCTCATCGTACTCGCCCACCCGATCGTGCAACTTATGTACGAGTGGGGCCATGTCGATGCGGCCGCCACGAACATGATCGCGACCGCCGTGGTCCTCTACGCGCTGGGGTTGCTCTCGTTTGCGTGGCTGAAGGTGTGCGTCACCGGTTTCTACGCCGCGCAAAATACGCGCATCCCCGTGCTCGTCGCCAGCGCGAGCATGCTCTTCAACATCCTGCTGAATTTCGTGCTCGTCGGCCCGCTGGGATACCGGGGCCTCGCGATCGCGACGACGATCTGCTTCACGCTCAACGCCGTCTTTCTCTACCTGCTGCTGTGGCAACGCGTCGGCCCGCTCTACGATGCGCAGTTCGTTTCCGCGCTGATCCGCATGACCTGCGCAGCCGTACTCATGGCCGCGGTCGCCTGGGTGGTACAGGACCGAATCGAAGCGTCGCTCGGCGATGCTACGCTCTTGCCCCGCCTAGTCGCCACGCTCTCCGCGATCACCGCGGGCGCCATCACCTACGCCGGGCTCTGCCGCGCCATGGCCGTCCCCGAACTCGACGCCTTCGCCCGCGCCCTCAGCCGCCGGATGCGTTCATAAACGCGATATCACTCGCGGCGGGGAGGGGCGCGCTCCCGCGCGACCGTTCACCCGAAAATACCGTTCTCCCGCATGACGGAAATTTCCGAAGCGCTATATCCCCCCGCCGCGTTCAAGACTTCGTCGGTATGCTCGCCGAGTTCGCAGCCAATGCCGCGATAGCTCGGACGGAGTTCGGAGAATTTTATGGGGAAGCCGACTTGTTTCTGGGTGCCGCCTTTCGGCTTGGGCACGTCGACGACCATCTCGCGTGCGGCACACTGCGGGTGTTGTAGGGCCTCGTCCATGCGCAACACCGGCTCGACGCAGACGTCTTCCTTGGCGAAGATCGCGACCCACTCATTGAATGTCTTTGCGGCCATCGTCGCGCGGATTTCGACCTTGAGCGCGTCCATCTTCGGCCCGGGCAGGTCCACGCGCTCGATGAAGTCCGGGCGGCCGATCGCGCGACAGAAGCCCTCCCAAAATTTCGGTTCGAGGCTGCCGACGGACATGTAGCGGTCGTCTTTGGTGCGGTAGTAGTCGTAATGCGTGCCGCCGTTCAGCGGCATGGCCTCGTAGTCGGGCACGGTGCCGCCGACAAGGTACTGCGCGGCGGCGTAGGCGTTCCAGAGGATCGAGGCGTCGTACATCGAGACGTCCACGTATTGCCCGCGGCCCGTCTGCTGACGGCCCACGACCGCCGCGAGAATGCCGATCACGGAGCACATCGAGCCGCCGCCGATGTCGGCCACCTGCACGCCCTGCGGCACGGGCCCGCCGGCCTTGCGGCCGCAATGGCTCATCACGCCGGCGAGCGAGAGGTAGTTGTTGTCGTGCCCGGCGCGATCGCGTAGCGGGCCGGTCTGGCCGTAACCGGTGAGCGAGCAATAAATCAAGCGCGGATTCTCTTTCGCCAACGT
>VFKU01000406.1 GCA_009885415.1 Rhodothermota bacterium | reverse complement strand
CTGTCACCACCGCCGTCCAAGGCCGTCTTGGCGGTACGCCGCTCAGCGCGGCCTCAACGAAACTCTCCGGCCCCGCGAACGACATCAACGCGCGTGCCGTCCTGAAATTCATTCTCGTCCTGCTGCGCGATCGCTCCGAGTCCAACCTCGAACTCTGGAAGGCCGCGATCGAATCGCAATCCACGAAATGAAAATCCGCGCCTACGATTCTGGATCGACCTGAAGGAGACCCGCCATGCCCGCCACCATCGAGACCTACGAAAAATTTCCGCGCGGCATCGCCGAGCCGCGCCTCAAAGAAGAGCAACGCCTGCGCCTCAAAGCCGGCGCCATCACCAGCACCTACCGCGGCGCCGAACGCACCGGCTGGACTCTCACCACGGTCTGGAACGTAATCGGCGAGCAGTAGGTCGCCGCGGCCTGGCTAGAATCGAGCGTGTCCCCGCCCGCGCCAGCGCGCGCGTGTAGCGTATAGTGTGCGTGAAGTTAGGAGCCTTGCAACCATGCGCATGCACACCCTGAAACGCGAGCAGCGCGTCGCCCGGCCGCTCGACGAAGTCTTCGCGTATTTCGCCAGGCCGGAAAACCTCGAGCGTGTCACCCCGCCGTGGATGCGCATGCAATTCCTCACGCCCTCGCCCATCCCCATGCACGCCGGCTCCGCGATCGACTATGTCGTGCGCGTGCACGGCGTACCGATGCGCTGGACGACGCTCATTACCGAATACGATCCGCCGCATCGCTTCGTCGACGTACAGCTCCGCGGTCCGTACTCCCTCTGGCACCACACGCACACCTTCGAGAAGGCGGGCGATGACACGATCGTCCGTGACGCGGTGCGCTACGCGATGCCCTTCGGCCCGCTGGGCGAGGTCGTTCATGCGCTGCTGGTCAAGCGCGATATCGAGGCCATCTTCGCTTATCGGGTCCAGGCCATTAACGGGGCGTTCGAGCTTGTGACGCACCTTCGTTGATCCGCCCGAAAACGGGAGTACACTGTCCGTCAGCTTGGGAGGGTTTGGATCATGCGCGCCTGAGCGCGGCCGGCATCGCGACTAAACACGAAATTGAGACGACGGACGATGGAATTCCGTCGTCCGTCGTTTGAGCTTCTTGTCACACCCCCGCGGTGGCGACGTTCTCCAGCATTTTGCGCAGGCCGATTTCGCAGACTTTTTTGGCGTCTATCGCCCAGTATTCCTTGTTGAAGATTTCGAGCGAGAGGCCGCGCGTGTAGCCGATGGTTTGCAGGTCCTTGAGGCATTGCGTGAGCGGGAGGATGCCGTCGCCGGGCATGATGCGCGTGCCGTCGTTCGCGTCCTTGGGCGTGACGCCGGGCGGGACGTCGTTCCAGTGGAAGTCGGCGATGAAGTCGCCCTGCAAACGCGCGATGCCGGCGAAGCCGCCGCCGCCTTTCCACATGTGGAAGGTATCCGGCAGCACGTAGGCGTGCGGCGTGTCGGCATCGAGCGCGATCGCGGCCGCCTGGCCGAGCCGCGTGACGCTCTTGAACACGCTGACGAATTCCATGATCGGCTGGATGCCGTATTCCTCGCGGCCAATCTTGACGAGTTCGCGGTAGCGGATCGCCGCGTCGGCGAGGTTGAAGTTTTCGCGGTCGGGCAGCGGCAGCGCCGCGACATAGGGCGAGCCGAGATCCGCCGCGAGCTTCATGCGCTTGCGCGACATCGGGAGCGACGCCGCGAAGGCCTCGTCGCCCTCTGGCATACCGTCCCACAGGCCGATGATGTTGGCGATGCGCAGGCCGCGATCCTCGATCTCGCGCCCGAGCGCCTTCACATCGCCGCCCTCGGCGTCGAATTTCTCGAGCGCGTCCATCCACGGCTCGATGCCGTCCCAGCCGGTCTCGGCGACCATGCGCACCTGGTCCTTCAGCGGCACGGGGCGAATGGTCGCCGAGTTCATGATCATCGCCCAGGGGCTCGCGCCCTTCTGGAAGCGCTGCGGCTTGGACTTTGCCGCCTCGGCCGCCGTCGCACTCGCACCGGCAGCCAGCGTAGCGGCGGACGCGGCCACGCCGGTCTTCAAGAAATCACGACGATCCATGGCGGGCAAGCTCCTTGGTGGGAGGGTCGCGCTCCCGCGCGACCGCAGCGCACATGATGGCACACGGTCGCGCAGGAGCGCGACCCTCCCGTTAGGCCGGCATCAATTCCTTGATCGCCCCCGTGCTGTCGCCGAAGTCGGTGGTGGGGACGCCGAAGGCATTCAGCATGCTGACGTACAGGTTGCACAGTGGCGTTTCTTTGGGGCTGGCAATGTGCTGGCCGGTCTTGAGCGCGCCGCCTCCGCCGCCGGCGAGAATGATGGGGAGGTTGTTCGGATTGTGGCTGTTGCCGTCGGAGATGCTCGAGCCGAAAAGGATCATCGAGTTATCGAGGAGCGTGCCCTCGCCTTCGCGGATCGAGTCGAGTTTTTTCAGCAGATACGCTAGCTGGCCTGCGTGCCAGCGCGTGATCTCCGCGTAGGCCTTCGCTTTTTCTTCCTTGTCCTCGTGGTGTGACATGTCGTGGTGCCCGCCGGGGACGCCCGGCAGGAAGGAGAAATTCCGCCCGGAGACGTCGTTGGCGAACATGAACGAGAGCACCCGCGTCGAGTCGGTCTGGAAGGCGAGCGCCATGAGGTCGAGCATGAGCGTGATGTGTTCTTTGAAATCGACGGGAGTTTTTTCGCCCGGCGCGGTCGGTAATACCGGTAGATCTTCCGGCTTCCAGTCGCGCGGATCGGGCTTGAGCGCGAAGTCGATCCGCGTCTCGACCGCGCGGACCGACTCGAGGTACTCATCCAGCTTCACCTGGTCGTCGCGGCCCAGTTGCGCGCGCAGGTCGGCCGCATCGCGCAGCACCATGTCGAGCAAACTGCGGTTGTCCTCGTCGCGCCGCGAACGCCGGGCGTGACCAGAGGCGTCCTTCGCGCCGAAGAGCCGCTCGAAGGCGAAGCGCGGGTTGATCTCCTTGGCGACCGGCAGGTTCGCCGAGCGCCACGAAATGTACGAGCCGTACAGCCGCGTGTAGCCGACGTTGCTGTCGATGCCGGAGATGACGGGGTCGATGCCGAGTTCGAGTGAGGGCAGGGGAGTGAAGTGGCCGAGTTTGCTCGCGGCGAGTTGGTCCATCGAGACGCCGCCCGCGCTGATGTCCTTGCCGGTTGTCTTGGCGACGTGTTCGCCGGTGAGGAAGTTCGCCGTCTTGGCGTAGTGACCGTCTCCGCCGCGGCTGTTTTTCTTGTCGAGTCCGGAGAGGATGTTGAGGCGGGACTTGAAGTCCGCGAGCGGTTCGAGCGAATACGGCAGCTGATACTCCGCACCGGCCGCCTCGGGTATCCACGACTTCTGCCAGACGCCATTCGGGAAATAGAGACAGGCCATGCGGACGGGCGGCTTCGGGGCGGACATCGCCGCGCGCGTTGTGGCGGGCGCCATCGCTTCGAGTAATGGCAGCGCCATCGCCGCGCCCATGCCGCGCAGCATGGTCCGGCGCGATATCTGCCAGTTATTCCGAGGAACGTGCACTGGTGGTCTCCGTGGCGGCTTCGCCGCCGCTGAACCGGTGGCGGAAAGGATAACTCAAAACGATCTGCGTAAACAGCGCCGAGGGCCGGTACTCGTTTTCCTTCAGCGCCGTGAGGCAATGGTCGACCACGCACTCGTCGTACTGCGTTAGCGAGCGGCCGAGCGCGTAGCCCAACATTTTCCGCGACAAATTCCGCGCAAATTGGTCCTTTCGCACAAGCAATATCTGCTTGAGTTCTGTCGGCCCGGTGAATTTCTCGCCCGACGGCAACTCGCCCCTCGCGTCGACGGGTTGCCCCGCAGCGTCCGTGCGCCACCGGCCGATCGGGTCGAAGTTTTCCAGGCCGAAGCCGATCGGATCCATCCGGCTGTGACACCCGGCGCAGTCCGGGTTGCTGCGGTGCGCTTCGAGCTGTTCGCGCAGGCTTTTGGCGGTGAACTGCCGCTCGTCGTCGGGCAACTTGGGCACGTTCGGCGGCGGAGGCGGCACGGCGTCGCCGAGCAACTGCCCGAGCACCCATTGGCCGCGCAAGACCGGACTCGTCCGCAGCGGATGCGAGGTCGCCGTGAGCACCGCGGCCATGCCGAGGACTCCGCCGCGCGAGTGGTCCGTCAGCGGCACGAGGCGCATCTCGTCGCCGGCAACGCCCTCGATGCCGTAGAGCGCGGCAAGCTCGGCGTTGGTGTAGGTGTAGTCCGCGTCGATCAACTCCAGCAGGCTTCGGTCCTCGCGGACAATCCGGCCAAACACGAGTGCCGTCTCTGCGCGCATCGCGTCGAGCAGGGCGTCGTTGAATTCGGGATAGCGCGCCGCGTCGGGCTTGATCGTCTCGCCAAGCTGGCTGATGCCGAGCCACTGGCCGGCGAAAAGTTCACCGAGCGACTTCGATTTCGGATCACGCAGCATCCGCAGTGTCTGCGCGGTGATCGTGCTTTCGTCGTGAAGTGTGCCTTCGGTGGCCAGCGCGCGCAGCTCGTCGTCCGGCATCGAACTCCACAGGAAATACGACAGGCGGGCCGCAAGAGGATAGTCGCCGAGTTCATACACGCCCGCGCGGGGCGGTTCAGGCTCGGCGAGAAAAAGGAAATTCGGCGAGACGAGCGCCGCCTTGATCGCCAACCGTAGCGAGGCCGCATAGCCATCGCCCCGCTCGTGGGCGCGGTCGAACATTTCTAGCAAGCGCTCGACTTCGGAGTTGTCCACCGGCCGCCGCCACGTCCGCGCGGCAAAATCGGTCAATACTATTTTCGCCGCCTCGCGCGGCGTCTGGCGTAGGCCGGGTTTGGCGATCACCAATTCGCGGCGCGCTTCCTTCGATGCGCGGCGCGGATAGTCGTCGAGCGAATCCGCACGGTCCCGCTTCGGTCCCGGCAACACCGCGTCCATCGCGAGATCGGCCGCATCGAGATATTTTTCAATTTGGATCGCGGAGAGGAACAGCGCGCTGCCGTTATTGTCGAAACCCTCGCCGCCCGCGCCGTCCGCCGGAAATAACTGCGCGAGTTCGACGTTTACGCCAAGCAGATCGCGGACGGTGTTCTCGTATTCGTTCCGGTTCAGCCGCCGGCTCATCACATAGCCCGGCCACCAGTTCACCGACTCCTCGCTCGCCAGTGACTGACAATCCGCGTTGTTCGCCGTGAGCGAAGTCGCCCATGCGGCGATGACCGCTTTTTCCTCGGCGGTCGGCTGCGGTTTTTCCTTCGGCGGCATCTCATATTTGTCGACGCGCATGGCGGCCCGCTGCCACAACGCGATCGCGTCCTGCACCATCGCCATCGACTCGAAACGTTCGAGGTCGAGCTCACCCTTCTTGTCGATCGCGTTGTGACAGTCCATGCAATACGTCGCGACGAGGGGGAGAACATCGGTCTCGAAGACGGGCGGGTCGGCGGCGAAGGCTCGGGCCATTAGGCCCGTCAGGACGAGCGAGGTCGCCACTAGAATACGAAAGGATCTCGATTCGGGACCGCGGCG
>VFKU01000171.1 GCA_009885415.1 Rhodothermota bacterium | reverse complement strand
GTCTGGCCGCGTCTCTTGTCTTCATTTTCACAACTGCCCTCGTCCGCGCCGACGAGGCGCCCGCTTCCGTCGACTGGCCGGGATATCTCGGCGGCGATGACCGCAATCACTATTCGGCGCTCGATCAGATCAATCGTTCGAACGTCGCCCGGCTCGACGTCGCTTGGACGTATCACACCGGCGACGCCGAGCCCGAGGGCCGCTCACAGATGCAGTGCAACCCCC
This sequence comes from Rhodothermota bacterium, assembly GCA_009885415.1. Taxonomy (GTDB): domain Bacteria; phylum Hydrogenedentota; class Hydrogenedentia; order Hydrogenedentales; genus VFKU01. The sequence goes on along the minus strand of VFKU01000171.1, from coordinate 1,851 downwards.
TGGTCCTCGACGGCGTGCTCTACGCCAGCTCACCGCGCCTGAAATTTTTCGCGCTAAACGCCGCAACCGGCGCGCCACTCTGGACCTTCGATCCCTTCGCCGAGGGCGGCGGCCCCGGCGGCGGCGGGGTGAATCGCGGCCTCGAGTACTGGGCCGAGGGCGCCGACCGGCGCATCTTCGCCGGGGCAGGTTCGCGGCTCTACGCGCTCGAGGCCACGACCGGCGCGCCAATCGCCTCCTTCGGCTAGAAAGGCTCGATCGATCTCCACGCCGGCCTGCCCGACTGGGCGCAGAAACTCTACGCCACTATCACTACACCCGGCGTCGTGTACCGCGATCTGATCATCATCGGCGTGCGAATGAACGAGGCGCACCCCTCCGCGCCCGGCGACGTCCGCGCGTTCAACGTGCGCACCGGCGCGCTCGCGTGGTCCTTCCACACCATCCCGCACCCCGGCGAACCGGGCCACGAGACCTGGCCCGCCGACGCGTGGACGCATTTCGGCGGCGCGAACTGCTGGGCCGGCATGGCGCTCGACGCCGAGCGCGGCATCGTCTACGTGCCCACGGGCTCCGCCGCCTATGACTTCTTCGGCGCGGATCGGCCCGGCGCAAATCTCTATGCCAATTCGCTCCTCGCGCTCGACGCCGCGACCGGCGCACGCAAGTGGCATTTCCAAACCGTGCACCACGATCTCTGGGACCGCGACCTCCCGGCCCCGCCGAATCTGTTCACCCTCGAGCGCGACGGTCGCCGCATCCCCGCCGTCGCGCAGATCACCAAGTCCGCGCACGTTTTCGTGTTCAACCGCGAAACCGGCGAGCCGCTCCACCCGATCGAAGAGCGACTTTTCCCCATGTCAGACCTTCCAGGAGAAATCACCTCCGGCACGCAGCCGATTCCCCTCCGCCCGCCCGCGTTCAGCCGCCAGGCCATGACCTACGCCGACGTGACGGACCTCTCGAAGGCCGCGCAGGCCGCCGTACTCGATCGCTTCGAACGTGCACGCAGCGCGGGCCAATTCATTCCGCCCAGCCGCCAAGGCACGATCGTCTTCCCCGGCTTCGACGGGGGCGGAGAGTGGGGCGGCGCAGCGGTCGATCCGCAGGGCGTCATGTACGTGAACGCGAGCGAGATGCCGTGGATTCTGCAAATGGTCGACCTCGCTGAGCACGGCGGCGCGACGCGCTCCGCGCGCATGCTCTACGCGCGAAACTGCCTGCATTGTCACGGCGTGCAGCGCCAGGGCGATCCTTTGAAAGTCTACCCGCCCCTGCTCGATCTCTCGCGACGCATGAAGCGCGACGAAGCCCGCGCGGTCATCAAAGACGGAAAAAATCTCATGCCCGCCTTCGCGCAACTTACCGAGGGACAGCTCGACGAACTCGTCACCTACGTGATGTCCGCCGCCGATGCGCCCCCCGCCGCGTCGGCGCCGAAAGCCGACCCGGCCGCTGCGCCGGAATTCACCCACACCGGCTACAACCGTTTTCTCGATCCCGAGGGCTATCCCGCCGTAAAGCCGCCCTGGGGCACGCTGACCGCGATCGATCTGAACCAGGGCGAGATCAAGTGGCAGCGCACGCTTGGCGAACTGCCCGAGCTCACCGCGCGCGGGATCCCGCCGACCGGCACGGAGAATTACGGTGGGCCGGTCGTCACCGCCGGCGGACTCGTGTTCATCGCCGCCACGCGCGATGAAAAAATCCGCGCTTTTTCGGCCGATACCGGCGAGAAACTCTGGGAGGCGGCGCTGCCCGCGGGAGGCTATGCGACGCCGGCGACCTACGCCGCGGAGGGCCGGCAATACCTCGTCATCGCCGCTGGCGGCGGGAAGATGGGGACCCAAT
>VFKU01000450.1 GCA_009885415.1 Rhodothermota bacterium | reverse complement strand
TCACCGTGCCCCACCCTCCGGCCGACGGGCCGGGGCCGAACGCGCTCCTGCAGAACCATCCCGATCTGAAGAAAATCTACGGGGGCCTGCTCTACGTCACCCTCGAAGATGGCCACGTCACCGGGAAAATGAGCGTTGTGCTCGACTGGCTCCCGGGGCTTGGCGGGCGCTATTTCAACGGCTCCGCCACTTTCGATGTCTCGCTCAAAAACAATAACGTGGACATCTTCCTGCGCTCCGCCACGGTCAAAGGCGAAGCGGTGCCGGAGCAATACCTTGCGCCCGTGCGAAACGAGGATTTTGCCAAGGACAAAGAATGGGAACGCGACCCGGACGCGCGCACGCTCATCGAAAAAATAGACTCACTAAAGATCGAAGCGGGTTCCGTCACCCTCACCCCGAAAAACAAGGCGGATGCGCCCGCCGCCGATCCAGCGCCGACCGGCCCGGCCTAATCGCGTCCGCTCAAACGGTAGGATGGGCTTCAGCCCACCACCCGCGCACTCAGCCAAGCAGACGCTTCAGCTTCGTCACAAAACCCGCCTGCGGCGTCTCCACCGCCGTGCACCCCTCTTGCAAGGCCCGCCGCGGCGGCGAATCCATCACCCGCACCACCGCCACGGAGACATTGTCGTTCCCGCCCGCCTCCAGCGCCTTGCCGATCAACAGACGCGCCGCCGATCGCAGTGTCTTCAATTGCAGCGCGTTCGCAATGTCCGCGTCCGTCACGAAATTGCACAGGCCGTCCGAACACAGCAGCAGCGTGTCGCCCTTCTGCAGGCGCACGCCGAAGAGGTCAACCTCCACCTCCGCCTTGATCCCCACCGCACGCGTGATCAAGTTCTTCATCGCATGATTGCGCGCCTCGTCCGCCGTGATCAGCCCCGCCCGCATCTGCTCCGCCACCAGCGAGTGATCCTCCGTCACCTGCAACAACGGCGCGTCCGGCCGCTGAAGATACACTCGGCTGTCGCCCACCTGACCCACATACGCCGCGTCCCCCACGATCGAT
>VFKU01000383.1 GCA_009885415.1 Rhodothermota bacterium | reverse complement strand
CCGCATCGTCGCGCGCGTGGACTGCACCGCGAGCGGTGCGTTCGCCGCGATCTCTCCGGCGAGTTTCAACGCCTCCTCGCGTACCTTGTCCTGCGTGGTAAAGAAATCGGCCAGCCCCCAGTGCAGCGCCGTTCCGCCGTCAACCCTTCTCCCCGTATACAACATTAAGTTCGCCCGCTGCTGCCCAATCAAACGCGGCAAGGTATACGAAATCCCAAACCCAGGATGAATCCCCAACGCAACGAAATTCGCCGCAAACCGCGTCTCGCCACAGACGACGCGGAAGTCCGCCACGAGCGCCAGGCCGAGTCCGCCGCCAATTACAGGCCCATGCACCGCCGCGACGATCGGTTTCTTGCACGCGAAAAGCCGCACCGCCTCGGCGTAGAGCGGGTTCGTTTCAATCGTCGCGGGCTGATCCGGCGTCGCGCCGGCAGAATGAAAATTCGCCCCCGCGCAGAACGACTTCCCCTCCGCGCAGAGCACGCTCGCGCGGCATTCGGGAATGGCGTCGAGCGCCTCGAAAGCGTCGGCAAGATCGCGGATCAGCGCGTGGTCAAAAAAGTTGTGCGGCGGACGGTGGATTTCGACTAGGGCGACGTAGTTGTCGAGGGCAACTGAAACCTCGCCAAATCGTTCGATCATCGTGACCATTCTCCCGTTTCGACCAAGGGAGTATCAGCCTATCACGCAGGGAACTCTCCATGTACAATCGACCGTGGGAAACAAACGGAAGGATTGGATAACCGGGGGGCTCGAGCTTGGCCCAACGAGACTACTCGCGGCCCCGGGGCGAGGCGTTGAACCTGTACAGTTTTAGCTCGAATGCTTGCGAGTCGCTTCTGGCCATTCGCTGTTCAAAGGCAGGGCCTGCCCAGATGAACACTTGCGCCTGAAGCTGGTGCGCGCCTCCGGGCAATCCGTCGAACTGCATGTACGGGAGAAACAACGTAAAGCGCTCATCGCGGTATTGATTCGAGTCGATTGTGATCGCTCGTTTCGTGTAGACGTTTCCCCGCTTTGAAACGTATTGCCGGTCCAGATCCTTCAGAGGAGTCCCGTCTGCGTTGAACACGTAGGCCCCAATCTCAAGCGCTTCACCGACGAATCGGCTGACGATAACGGGAAAACACACTTCGACCCCTGCTAGCCCCTCGAATCGTGTGTGGCGAATTTCAATGGGTCCGATCGTGAAATTCGGCACGATCGGATGGACCACAGGAAACGTCCGATTTTGCAGCCATAAAACGAGTTCACTGATAGCGGCATCGCCCCTCAAGAACGGCGAACTTGGACTTCGCGGCTGCTCATGAGCCCCGGCGGAAACGGGCGGCGATCCTACATCGATCCATTCGTTGGCGAATGGATATCGATCTGTCGTTATTGGCCCAGTCAGAAACGAAGCGGGCATCGCATCACTCGGAAGCGCCTCCTCCGATATCAGCGGGGCGAATTCGTCGAACGCGCCTCCAACCAGCAAACGCGCGCGCTCCGACGCGAGATCCCTTTCGCGGGGCACCATGCGAGGCTGCTCGGCGGGGTATTCGGGGCCGTCGGGCAAACCCTCCAGGTCGCCTGGAGGAAGCGCGTGCAGCACGACTGCCGGAGCCGGCCGGGAAAGGTCCGCGGCCTTCCCTGCAAATCGACTGGGCTCGCGAGGTTGCCAGGTGTATTCGGCAACCGGCGTTCGAAATTGCGCACCGACGCTTCCCGCGACACCCGCGAGCGACATCTGGACGTGAGGTGAGGACACCAGAAGGACGCTTGTGGGCTGAACTGCGTTTTTGGGTCGCTGGGGTGTGGCCCGTGCTCGCTCGACATCCGCGGGACGTGCATCGAGTAAGTGGGAAGAGGCGGCCCCAATCTGCTTTCGGACCTGCACAGGTTCCCCATAGCGGATAAGATTGACGTCTGCATCTTCCGTCATTGCGGAAGCACCCTGAACTCCGGAGGCCGGAAAGCTCCACACAAATGGAACGGCGCCTAGCATCCCTGCTGACAGCGCGAGAAGTCCGGCCAGGGCCGCGGCAATTTGCACGTATCCATTCGGTATGACGGCCAAGCGGAAATTTTTTTGGGATTCCGTCGACGCGGGCTCAAACCATGGCGACACAGGAAGCTGGTCGACTTCCTCGTTAGCTAGAGTCATCTCTTTGTTCATCGCGATCGCGATCGCGTCGAAAGCAACGCTGACTTCTTCCCAACTTTGTGGACGATGCGCGGAACCCTTTGCAAGCAGCTGTGCCATCAGGTCTTCAAGAGACGCGGGAATTCCTGGACGCAAGCTGGATAGCGGAGCCGGCATTCTATGTGGTTTTTGGTCTGTGAAGATGTCATAAACCACCACACCCAAGCTGTAGAGCGCGGACTGCGTGTTTTGCACATCGCGACGGGCACTGTCCAACACGCTTCGCGTCGGTCCGGCATTACCCGCCCCCAAGGCCGAAGTAGACACACGCAGCCTAGGCCGCAATCGCGCTCGTTCGCTCAAACGAATCGCTTTCCCGCAGAGAAGGACGCAATTGCAATCGATTTGAAGCGCAATTCCCGCTTGCGTGGCATGGGTACATGCGCCGCAAAGCGAACGCGAGTATCCCAGCGCCTCGTTCAGGCCAAATCGGTGGCCAACGTCGGGCCTCCGCTGCAAGTGCTCCGGAAGCGCATGCCCCTCAATAAACTCCATTACGACGAAACAGTAGTCGTCATTCTCGCCAATATCGAAGAAATCCACTACAGGTGGACACGGATGATCCACACAGCACCGCCCGCAGCTCAGGAATTCCTGAATGGCTTTTGAATCGGCAAAATCCGTCTTAAGAATGAAACGCACCGCGACATCTAGCTGGGTCTCCCGATCAACTGCCCGATATAGATCGCCGTGTCGTTGAGCTCCCAACAAATCGCCGAGTTTATATCGCCCAGCAAGCAATTGTCCGCACGTGGGCTTTGTCGCCAACAAGAAGCCGTCCTTCGCATTCCCAATTTCACGCACAGGTGCGTCTGGGTGCTGCGCCACCGTGCTTTCGGATCTGCATCCATAACTCTGAAGAAAATCACCCACTGCTAGACGGGCATTGAGTTTGCGTAGCATTTCAGGCTTCCCCTAGATACTAATGGTTAAAATCAATCGCGCAAAAAAATTGCAGCCCTCGTCTTTGTCCCGGCCAGCGCAGCCGACTAAATTCAGTTGCTCGCTGGCGGTTGAGATCTTCTATGGAGAATAAACACGATGCGCGTAGTTCCTGATTAAACCGGCGGTAAATCTTTAGCAAATCGCAACGTCGTCGATCACTTGCACGTCGGCCTCCATGAGGACAGGCCGTGTATCGCACGGGTTGGTATTGAGCATTCGGACAGACAATGAAGTTGACTCGGCCCCGGCTCCCGGTGCACTCTATTGCCATGTTTATGGTAAACGCATAAATCATTGACGAAAACTATAGAGACTATTGCCGTGATTAGCTCCGCGAAACGCTCTGCCAAGCTGCGCCAGTTGCTCGATTCGGGCACGGTGGCGATGCCGGGCGCGATCAACGCGCTCTCTGCGCGGCTCATCGAAAAGATGGGCTTTGAGGCGATGTATCTCTCCGGGGCGGTGCTGGCGAATAGCGTTGGGGGCGTGCCGGATGTGGGGCTGATGACGCTGACGGAGGCGGAGGCGCACGCGAAGGCGATTGCGCGGGTGACTTCGATTCCGATTGTGGCGGATGCGGACACGGGGTATGGCGAGGCGGAAAACACGGCGCGGTGCGTGCGGGTGATGGAAGAGGCGGGGGTCAGCGGGATTCATCTTGAGGACCAGGTTTTTCCGAAGCGCTGTGGGCATCTTGAAGGCAAAGAACTCGTTCCCGCGGAACACTTCTGTGAAAAAATTCAGGCGGCTGCGCGCGCGAAGTCGTCCTCAGACTTTCTCTTGATCGCGCGGACCGACGCGCGCGGGGTCATTGGGCTCGAAGAGACCATCCGCCGCGCGAACTTGTATATCGAAGCCGGCGCCGATGCCGTGTTCCCGGAAGGCCTACGCAGCGCCGAGGAATTCGCCGAAGTCGCGAAGCGTGTAAAAGCCTATCTTCTCGCGAACATGACCGAATTCGGCACGACGCCCTATCTCTCCGTCGCGGACTTCGCGAAGCTCGGCTACCGCATGGTGATTTTCCCGGTGACCCTTCAGCGCGTGGCGATGAAGGCGATGGAGGACGTGTTACACGAAATCAAAGCCTCGGGTTCGCAGAAAGCGAAACTCGAAAACATGCAAACGCGACAGGACTTGTACGACCTGCTCGAATACGGCGGCAAGGTCGACACGCCCGTCCAACGATAAGGAGGAGCAACGCCATGTCCGACACGGAAACCCCAACAGCACCCTACAGCCCCGGCTTGGCCGGCGTGATCGCCGGCGAGACCGACATCGCGTGCGTGGACCAGGGCGTATTGCTCTACCGCGGCTACCCGATCGAACAGCTCGCCGAGCGCGCCACCTTCGAGGAAGTCGCGCACCTGCTCCTCTTCGGCGAACTGCCGAACCCGGCGCAGCTCCAGACGATCAAGGCGCAAATCGACAAGTACCGCCCGCTCGAGGGCAAGCTGATTGACGCGCTACGCAATATCCCCAAGGGCGTCGCGATGATGGACGTCCTGCGCAGCATGGTCTCGTATGCGGGCCACTTCGATCCGACGAAAGGCTCGAGTGTCGAGGCGCAGCGCGACCGCGCGATTTATCTCACCGCGCAGATCTCCGGGATCATCGCGGCGCGCTACCGCTTCCTAAACGGCAAGGAGCCGCTCGCTCCGAAGGCGGGCCTCTCCCACGCCGCGCAGTTGCTTTACCAGTCGAAGGGCGAAGTCCCGACCGACCTCGCGGCGCACCTGGTCGACCT
>VFKU01000158.1 GCA_009885415.1 Rhodothermota bacterium | reverse complement strand
TGCGGCGGGGGGCGCGTCGGCGCTTGCGCCGCTGGTCACCTCTATGCCTTCGAGCGTCCACATCGGGGGGCCGGCTCCGACGGGGATGGATACGAAGTCTTCGCCGCGGTGCTCGACGAAAAGCGGATAGGGTTTTGGATCGCCGTAGGAAATCGCGGCGAGCGCGGCGTGGTCGATGACGAAGGCGGGGTCGGCTTGCGCGGCGAGCGCGGCATCGGGCCAATACTCGAGCCGTCCGGCGCGGATGACGGCGAGTTCCGCACGGCCGTCGCGATCGGTGTCTCGTAGATCGAAGAGGGCCGTTTTTTTAGGAAGAAGGTATTTTTTCGGTGCGGCTTGGGGCGACACGTCGGCGACGGAGAGTTCGGCGCCTTGCAGAATTCCCCATTCGGGTCCGGCGTCGCCGTCCGCCTGGAGGAGCACGGGGCGGGCGGCGTCCGATTCATACGGGATCGTGTTGACGAGCCAGGCGTCGTCGGCGGCGAGCGACGCGATGACGAGGGATGCGGCAAGAATGATCATCGGGAGAAATAGACCAGCGGCGCGGATTGCGTGCCGCGTAAGGGTAGAACGACCAGGTCCGCGCGGCCGTCGCCATCGACGTCGGCCGGGAGGAAGCCGTCGCCTGAGGCGGGATTTAGGACCACGTCTGGAGATTTGTCGAAGACCCCCTCGTGATTGATCCAGATTCCGATGCGATCCTCGGCGATCCAGGCGGCGATGTCGGCGCGACCGTCGGCGGTGAAATCGGCAGAGGCGCAGGTGAGCAGGCCCTGGCGGTAGGCGCGCCAGCGGGGCCCTCCTTCGAGCGCGGGTCCGCCGAGGTTGAGGTCGACGGCGAGGGTCTGGCGCGGGCGGGGATTGAAGTGGTGGTCCGTGTCTTGCACGTGGACGAAGAAGAGGTGGCGAATTGTACGCGCGGAACTGAGTCCCATAAGAATTTCCCGGGGCGGGCCGGCATCAAGGGTGTTCGACTGGGTCAGAAGATCGGTATCGCCGTCGGCGTCGAAGTCGGCGAGAGCGAGAAAGGGGAGGGCGGACTTCACGCGCAGAGTTTGTGGGGGTGCGTCGCTGTGTGCTGCGAGGAGCACTTCAACCACGGGAGCGCCGAGACGAAGGGGGCCCGGTACGGCGACCCGTGCGCCG
>VFKU01000841.1 GCA_009885415.1 Rhodothermota bacterium | reverse complement strand
TTATGGAAAAGCTGGCCAAGACGCACAACGGGCTGGTGCTCATTGCCGGCATGACGGGCAGCGGCAAGACGACGACGATCGCGGCGTTGACCGACTGGATCAACCGCAACCGGAGCTGTCACATCCTTACGATCGAGGACCCGGTCGAATACGTACACGAGAACAAGAAGGCCTTCATCTCGCAGCGTAGCCTCGGGGAGGATGTCGAGACTTTTGCGGAGGCGGTCGAGGGCGCGCTGCGGCACGATCCGGACGTGATCCTGGTGGGCGAAATGCGCGACGCAGACACGATCCGCGCGGCGATCAGCGCGGCGTCGACGGGGCACCTCGTGCTGAGCACGCTGCACGCGAACAATGCCTACGGCGTAGTGAACCGCATTGTCAGCTTTTTCGATCCGGTCGAGCGCGAGCTCGTGCGCCAGCAGCTCGTGGACAGTCTGCGCTGCGTGATCTGTCAGCGGCTCGTGCCGAAAAAAGGGGGCGGCCGCGTGCCCGCGCTCGAGGTGTTGTTCAACGACGTGAAGTCGATCTCGAAGGCAATCGTCGCGGGGGATACGCTGGGCCTGCGCCTCGGCATGCAGCAGTCGCTCTCGGCTTCGATGCTCTTCGAGTTCTACTTGCATCGCATGTATACGGAGGGGCTGATCGATCTCGAAGTCGCGAGGGAAAGCGCGCCCGACCTCGATATGCTCGACCAAATCCTGATGGGCACCTACAGCGTGCCGCGCATGGCGCACTGATCGTTGAACTTGTAGGGGCGGCCCCCGTGGCCGCCCAGGGATGCGCGCGGCGATACGCGGGCGGCCACAGGGGGCCGCCCCTACGGGGTCACAACTCCTTCGAGTAAAAGTATTCGCGATACGGTTGCCAACTGTCGTCCATCCTGCGCGCTTCGCCGTCACTCCGAAAGCCATGCTTGCGATAGAAAGCGTGCGCGCGTTCGAAGCGCACGTCGCTCCACAATTCGGCGCGGGTCATCCCCAGTGCGCGCGCGGTGCTCAGGAACCAGTCGAGCAGGCGTCCGCCCGAGCCCGTCCCCCGGAGGCGCGCATCGAGGTACAAGCGCTTGAGAAAACACACGCCCGGCCGCTCCGGGTCGGGCGCGATCGCGACGGTTGCACGAATCTCTCCGTCGTCGTCGAGCACCATGAAGTGCCCCGGCGAAAAAATTGCCGGAATATCGAGCAAATCCGCCTCGGCCTTCTCCAGGTGCACGCAATCCGCGTATTCGCGATAGACGCCGTCGATCAGGGCGATTACCGCGTCTTTGTCATCGTGTCGATACGGGCGTAAGAGCATCAAAGAAGCCTTTTGATCAAAGTAGCAATTTGTCCATTATAATGGCGGTCTACGTATCTACCAAGCAGCAGAAAGACACCAGCCGCCTATGAATCGTTTAGCGATACCCGCTACGACGCAGCGTTCAGCCGCCGCGTTTGCGATGCCGGAGCAGTCGCGAATCAAAGCCGAGGTGCTTGCGGAGATCGCGCAGCATCCTTTTCATCCGCCGTGGTGGCTGCGCAACGCGCACGTGCAGACCGTCGCGGCGCGCTATGGACGGCGTGTCGCGCGGCCGGAGGGCCTGCGTGTCGAGCGCTGGGACACGCCGGACGGCGACTTCTTGGACGTCTACTTTCTCGACGGCGATCCCGCAATGCCGACCGCTTTGCTGTTGCACGGCCTCGAGGGCAGCATCGACTCGACCTATTTCCTTGCGCTCATTCACGAACTCGCGCGGCATGGATGGAACGTCGCCGCGATGGAATTCCGCTCGTGCAGCGGCGAGATGAACCGCGCGGCGCGGATGTATCACTCCGGCGAGACCGAGGACATCGGGTTTGTCGCGTCGCGTCTGATCGCCCGCAATCCGAAGGTCGCACTTTACGTCGCGGGCTATTCGTTGGGCGGCAACGTCACCGCGAAGTGGTTTGGCGAGATGGGCGATCGGCTTCCGGCGAACGTCCGCGCGGGGGCGGCGATCAGCGCGCCTTACGACCTCGTGAAATCCGCGGAGCACATGGACGGCCTGCGCTTGAGCCGGCTCTACGTCCTGCATTTCCTGCGCTACCTCGTGCCCAAGGCGATCGAGAAGGACCGCCAGCATCCGGGAATCATCAATGTCGAGCGGGCGCGCCGCGCGTGGACATTTCGGGATTTCGACAATCACGCCACCGCGCCGCTGCACGGTTTCGCCGACGCGCACGACTACTACTCAAACGTCGGCTGCGGCCGTTTCTTGCCCGAGGTGCAGCGGCCGCTCCTGCTGCTCAGCGCCGGAGACGACCCTTTCAATCCCGGCCGCACCCTCCCGCGCGAGCTCGCCGCGTCGCAACCCTATCTGCATCCGCTCTTCACCGATCGCGGGGGACATTGCGGATTCATCCAGCCCGGGCCAGGCGGGCTCGAGAACTGGGCCGAGCGCCGCGTCGTGGAATTCTTCGAGGCCTATCGAAAGCGCACGCGAGGTGAGAGGTAACGGCGCGGGCGCATGGGCAGCCCGCCCATGCGATGAAGTCAGATGCTGTAGTCCTGGCGGATGGTCTGAAGTTGGGTCCAAGTGTCCGCGCTGACATCTTCCTCACGGATACGGTTGAAGAGGCCGCGCAAAATTTCGCGCTCACGATCCGTCATCGAACCGTCGCGTAGCGCAATCTCGAGCAAGGTCTTGAGTTCGTCCTGCCCGAGTTTGCCGTCATCAGCGAACATGACCAGTGATGCGTAGGCGAGTTCGATGTCGCCTTGCGACTTGTCAGCCTTCGCGGCGGG